>JBFYZM010000162.1:0-2713 GCA_041309505.1 Candidatus Krumholzibacteriota bacterium | reverse complement strand
TCGTCGAGCCGGATGCCGAATTTCCTCATCGCGTAGGGATCGAGCTTCACCTCGAACTGGAGCACGTGCCCGCCCATCGAGAGCACGTCGGTAACGCCCGGAACGGACATAAGCTGGTACGAGACCACCCAGTCGTTGATCTCGCGGAGCCACGTGTTCTTTTCCTTGCCGCCGGTGTCGGCGGTCGAGTCGGCCTTGAGGTAATACATGAACACCTCGCCGAGCCCCGTCGAAATGGGGCCGAGAGTCGGCGGCTCCCCGAGATCGGGCAGCTCCGGCATCACCGCGGCGAGGCGGTCCGAGACGAGCCTCCGCGCGAAGTAGATGTCGACGTCGTCCTCGAAATAGACGTAGACGACCGCCATGCCGAACGCCGACGTCGATTTGACGAGCGTCACGTCGGGGAGCCCGTTCATCGCGGACTCTATCGGAAAGGTGATGAGGCGTTCGATCTCCTCCGGCGCCATGCCGTGCGCCTCCGAGAAGACCGGGACCATGACGGGGGATATGTCGGGGAATGCGTCCCTCGGAAGCTCGAAATACATGTAAACACCGGCGCCCATGAGCGCGACGAGCAGGAGAACGACGAGCAGCCGGTTGCCGAGAAGCGTTTCAAAATATAATTTCATTCGCCGGTTCCTCTCCTAATGACCGTGTCCCGCGTGGCTTCCGGATTCCCGAGTGACGATCTGCGCCTTGAGCTCGAACGCGCCCGCCGAGACGTACTTCGTTCCCGGGGGAGGCCCCTCGACGAGCTCGATCATCGTCGCGTCGCGGCGCCCCGTTTCAACCGGCACCGGTCTGAATTCGCCCGGCTCGTCCCCCTCGATGAAGATCACCTGAGTCTCGCCGAGGAGCTGGACGGCGTCCCGCGCCACGGCGGCGACCGGTTGGCCTCCCGGGACGCGAAGCGTTCCCCGGATGAAGACGCCGGGCCGCCAGACGGAGCTTCCCGGCAGAGTCGCGCGGACGACCGCCGCGCGGGTCTGCTCGTTCAACGCGGGGGATATGTAGTCGACGGTTCCCCGCACGGTATCCTCCGAGCCGACCGCGGCGATCGTCATGCGCTGCCCGATCCGCACGTGGGGCAGATCCTCCGCGAACACGTCGCAGTTCGCCCATACCGACGAGAGATCGGCGACGACGAAGAGGTCGCGGTCCTCGCCGACGAACTCTCCGAGAGCGGCGTGCATTTCCACGACGCGTCCGGCGATCGGCGCGACGATTTCGTACGGCGTGAGGCTCGCGTTGCTTTCGATGACGGCGAGCACGTACCCCTGCCGCACCGAATCCCCGAGCCGCGCGTGGACCTCGCGGATCACGCCGGCGTACCGGGGGGTGATGTGGATCCGCCGCTCCTCGTTGTAGCCGATCTCGCCCGGCATCTCGACGGCGAGCCCGATGGATTCGAGGCCGATTTCGGAGATGCCGATGCCGGCGAGCCGCATCGATTCCGCCGAGAGGATGACCGCGTCCTCCTCGGCTCCGTGCGCGTCGGCCGTTTTCGGGCTCTCGTCGGCCCGCCGATCCGCGCCGTTTCCGCACCCGGCCGCGGCGAGCGCCAATGCCAGCGCCGCCGCCGCCGCGCTTCTCGATAATTTCGTCATCATCGCGTGATTCCTTTCATCGCGCCGTGAATATCGGCAGGCGATAGCCGGCGATCTCGACGAGATCGGCCGCGGCGAGCGCCCGTTCGTACAGCGTTTCGACTCTTCGAAGCTGAAGCCTGACGAGATCCCGGCGAGCGCCGTTCAGCTCGAGAAAGCTCACCGCGCCGTTTCCGTAGTACGTTCTGACGCGCTCATACGCCGACCGCGCCCGGGGGATGATCTCGTCGTCGAGGGAGAGGAGCGTTTCGCTCGCCCCCTCGACGTCGACCCGAATCGCGTGCAGATCGGCCTCTTTCCGGGCGAGACCCTCCCGCCGCTCGTACTCCGCCGCCTCCGCGAGGCGCTGCCGCGTCTTGACCGCGGCCTGATTCCTGTTGAAGACGGGAAGCGGAATCGATGCGGTCAGGACGAGATTCTCGTCGTCCGTCTCGCCGTAGCGGACGATTCCAGCGCCGATCTCGAGATCCGGCCACCGCTCGGCCCGGGCGGCGGCGATCTCGGAAGCCGCGAGGGATCTTCGCTCGCCGAGGCGGAGCGCGGCGGGGTGATCCTCCATAACGCGGCGAAGCGTGTCGATCGGCGGGGCGAGAACGTCTTCCCGGAACGTTTCGCCGGCTGTCAGCGACTCGGGCTTCGTCTCTCCCCAGAGCGTCGAGAGAGCGAGAAACGCCTTCTCGCGGTTGCGGGCGAGCTGCGCGCGTTCGACGCGAAGCTCCTCGATCGCGATCTCCGCCTGCAGAAGGTCGCTTTCTCTCGTCGCTCCGGCGCGAACCCTCGTTTCGATCTGCGCCCGGGCCGCCACGGCGAGATGCATCGACGCGTCGATGAGGACGATCCGGCGCTCCGCGGCGACCGCCGCCGCGAAGCGCCGCATCGTCTCCGCTTCGAGATCGAGCTTCGCCGCGCCGTGCGCGAAGCCGGCCGATCGCGCCTCAGCTCGGGCCGCGTCCGTCCGCGCCCGCCGCTTGCCGCCGAGCTCGAACGTCTGGCTCAGGCCCAGCTCGAGCTCGACCCGTCCGAGATTCTCGAGACGTCCCTGAATACTCGGATTCGGGAACGCCTCCGCCTGCCGGACGGCGTCCTCGGCCGATTCGGCCGTTACG
>JBFYZM010000161.1:0-7138 GCA_041309505.1 Candidatus Krumholzibacteriota bacterium | reverse complement strand
GGAGCAGGCGGAGAAGCTCGACGTCAACATCGTCAATGAGTTCGCGAATCTCGCATTCTCGAGCGAGCGCCCCCTCCGGCTCGGCGAGCGCTGCACCGTCTATATGGAGCAGGACGTCTCGGCCTACCTGAAGAAGGGCGCGGCGAAGAACGACATCATCGCCGGGCTCGCATACTCTGTCGTGCAGAACTACCTCAATCGCGTCGTTCGCGGCCGCAAGATCGGCTCGGTCATATTCTTCCAGGGGGGCACTGCATACAACGACGCCGTGGCGGCTGCGTTTAGCGAGGTGCTCGGCCAGGAGATCATCGTCCCGCCGTACAACGGCGTCATCGGCGCGATCGGCGCCTCTCTCCTCGTGCGCGAAAAGGTCCAGGCCCTCGGGACCGAATCGACCTTCCGCGGGTACGACCTCACCGCCATCAACTACAAGCTCCGCGAGTTCACCTGCCCGGGGTGCACGAACTACTGCGACATCCAGGAGTTCAACGTCGAGGGGAACAAGACGTACTGGGGCGACAAGTGCAGCGACCGCTACCGCAAGCGCGCCAAGGTGCCGCGGAAGCCCACTATTCCGAACCTCATGACGCTCTACAACGAGCTCCTCGAGCGCAATTACATTCCGCTCGTCGAGAAAAAGTTCGGCCGCGCGATCGACACCTCGGCGCCGGCCGGGAGCGCCGCGAAGCCGCGCATCGGCGTCGCGCGCTCGATGTATTTCTACGACCGGCATCCCTTCTGGGGCACCTACCTTCGCGCCCTCGGCCTCGAGGTGGTGCTCAGTCCGAAAACGAACAAGAAGATCGCGCACCAGGGGATCGAGGCCGCCGTCGCCGAACCATGCTTCCCGATCCAGGTGGCGCACGGCCATGTCATCGCGCTCCTCGAGCAGGGGGTAGACGGCATCCTCACGCCGAACGTCATCGACGGCGAAACGGACGCGCCCGAGGTCAAATCGTACATGTGCCCGTGGGGCCAGACGCTCCCGTTCATCCTCAAGCACGCGCCGCTCCTCGACGGGAAAGAGGCGCTCATGATGGCCCCGCTCGTGCACTTTCGCGAGGGAGAGGGCTTTGTCGAGAAGGAGCTCTGGCTGTACGGGAAGCGCTTCGGCGTGAGCCGCGCGCGCCACCGCCTCGCGGTCAGGGCCGGCTATGCGGCACAGCAGATGTTCCGGGACGATCTCGAAGCCGCCGGGCGCGAGGCGCTCGACATTCTCGAGAAATCGGGGGAGGCCGGAATCCTCCTCGTCGGCCGCCCCTACAACGTCATCGACAAGGAAGCGAACCTCGACGTGCCGGGGAAGCTGCGCGACTACTACGGCATGAACGTCATTCCGATCTTTTTCCTCCCGCTCGACGGGATCGGCATCCGCGACATCAACGACAACATGTTCTGGAACTTCGGGCGCAAGATCCTCCAGACTGCGCGGCTCGCCGCCCAGAAGGAGAATCTGCACCTCATTTACATCACGAATTTCAAATGCGGACCCGATTCGTACGTGAAGCATTACGCCTCGGGCGCCGCCGTCCGCCCGTATCTCACGCTGCAGTTCGACGGGCATTCGAACGACGCCGGCGTCATGACCCGCTGCGAAGCGTATCTGGACAGCAAAGGAGTTCTCAGATGGTGGAAGAAAAGCGAGGGCTCAAAGGCCGCACGGTCTACATCCCCCGAATGTCGGACGAAGGGGCACGGGCCTTCGCGGCAGCCTTCAGATATCTTGGAGTAGACTCGCGCCCGTCCCCCGACGGGGACGAACGGACGTACGAGATCGCGGGGCGCTACACGTCGGGGGACGAGTGTCTCCCCGAGCGCGTGACGATCGGCGACTTTCTCAAGGTTGCCGAGATGCCCGGCTTCGATCCGGCGAAAACCGCCTTCTTCATGCCGACGGCGAGCGGGCCGTGCCGGTTCGGGCAGTATTCCCCGTTCATGAAGCAGGTGCTCCACGAGCTCGGCTACGACGACGTTCTCGTCGTCTCTCCGTCGAGCGCGGACGGCTATTCGAGCCTCGGCGAGTACGCGGGTCCGATGATGCGCCTCGGCTGGTGGGGGCTCGTCGGGAGCGACGCCATCCGAAAGATGCTCCATATCTATCGCCCGCATGAAACGGAACGCGGCGCGGCGGACAAGGCCTGTGACCGCGCGCTCGATATCTTCTGCGACGCGCTCGCGGATTCGTCCGTGCCGATCGGCCCGAAGAAGCTCGCGCAGCTCGCCGGTTCCCTCGCGACCGGGCGGGACCTCTTCCGCGCGATCCCGGTCGATTTCGACCGCGACACGAAGCTCGTCGGCGTCGTCGGCGAGATCTTCTGCCGCCTGAGCACCTTCAGCAACGAGGATCTCATCCGGCGCCTCGAGGCCTTCGGCGCGCAGGCGTGGCTCTCGGACATCGGCGAATGGGTGTGGTATACGAACTTCGAGCAGAAGAAGAATCTGAAAATGTACGGGCAGGGCTTTTCCCTCGAGATGCTCAAGGTGCGGATCAAGGAGCACGTCCAGCACGGGCACGAGGCGAAGCTCCTCGCCCCGTTCAGGGAGGAGTTCGCCGGGCTCGAGGAGCCGCACGACGTCCTCGAGGTGCTCGAGCACAGCGAGCCGTACCTGCCGTACCGCGGCGCCCTCGGAGAGATGGTGCTGAGCGTCGGCAAGGCTATCTACATGTACGAAAAGGGAGTGGACGGCATCATCGACATCAGCCCGTTCACCTGCATGAACGGCATCATCTGCGAATCGGTCTACCCGAAGGTGAGCCGCGATTGCGACGGTATCCCCATCAGGACGTTCTACTTCGACGGCAGCCAGACCGATCTCGAGAACGACCTCGGCATTTTCATGGAACTTGTTGCAAACTATAGCCGTAGAAAGACAAGGAAGCGCAACCGGCGGAAGGCCGCATGATCTTTATTAAAGGAGGTTCCCGGATGCATGTTCTCAAATCCCGCGCGGCGCGAGGCGTCGTCGCGCTCGGGCTCTTCGTGCTCGTGTCGGTTCCCCTCGCGCACGCGAGCGCGCCGAGCGCCGCCGAAACGAAGGCCGCCCCCGCGAAGCTCGACGCGACCGTCGAGACATTGAAGAACGGTCTCAAGGTCATCCTCATGGAGGATCACTCCGTGCCGGTCGTCAGCCGGTGGACCTTCTACCGCGTCGGAAGCGAGAACGAGCGTCCCGGCATCACGGGCATCTCGCATTTCATCGAGCATATGATGTTCAACGGCGCCGCCAAGTACGGCCCGAAGGAATTCGACCGCATCCTCGAATCGAACGGCGGCTACTCGAACGCGTTCACGAGCGAGGACATGACCGCGTACTACGAGGATTTCGCGAGCGACGTCCTCGAGCTCTGCATCGATCTCGACTCCGACCGCATGAAATCGCTTGCGCTCGATCCGAAGTTCGTCGTCTCGGAGATGGGGGTTGTGAAGGAGGAGCGCCGCCTGAGCGTCGACAACTCGGTCGAAGGCGCGATGTACGAGGAGCTCGGAGCGCTCGCGTACAAGGCTCACCCGTACGGCTGGCCGGTCATCGGCTGGATGAGCGATCTCGAGAAGATCACCCGCGAAGACGCGGTAAACTACTGGAAGACCTACTATGCGCCGAACAACGCGATTCTCATCATCGTCGGCGATTTCGAGACGAAGAAGGCGCTCGCGCTCGTGCATAAATATTACGATTCCGTCCCGTCGCAGGCGCCGCCCGAGCGCGTTCGCACCGTCGAACCCGAGCAGCCCGGCGAGAGGAGGGCGGAGGTGCACAAGCCCGCCGAGATGCCGCAGATTCTCGTCGGCTATCACATTCCCGAGGTGACGTCGAACGATATCTACGCGCTCGACATCCTTCAGTACGTCCTGTCCGAGGGGGAGAGCTCCCGCCTGTACAAGAAGCTCGTCCGCGATCTCGGGATCGCGGTCTACGCGGGCGCGAACGCCTCCTGGAATATCGCCCCGGCCCTCTTCATCTTCGACGTCAAAGCGAGGCCGGACAAGACCGCGGCTGAGTGCGAGACCGCCGTATACGGCATACTCGCCGACATCGCGGCGAACGGCATCACGCCCGCCGAGCTCGCGAAGGCGCAGAACCAGGTCTCGGCGAACTTCTACCGCAGCATGCAGACGGTGAACGGAAAGGCCCGCAAGATCGGCACCTATGAAATCTATTTCGGCGATTTCAACGAGATCCTCAAGGTCCGGGACCGCTACCGCGCCGTCACGGCGGACGACGTGAAGCGCGTCGCCAACACATATTTCGCGCCGAAGAACCGCAGCGTCGTGACGCTCGTGCCCGAGGCTTAATTACGGAAGGGAAGACGATATGAAAAAGATGCTGTTCCTCGCGGTCGCGGCGATGCTCGCGTTCCTGCCGGCGATCGCCGGTGCGGAGACGGGCGCGGTGAAGCTCCCGCCCTGCACAGAATACACGCTCAAGAACGGACTGAAGGTATTCATCATGGAATCGCGCGAGGTGCCGCTCGTGACAATTCAGCTCCTCGTGGGCGCCGGATCGGCGATGGACGATCCCGGCGCCGAGGGGATCGCGAACCTGACGGGGCGGCTCCTCACGAAAGGCGCGGCCGGTCTCTCGGCCGACCAGATCGCCGGCGCGATCGAGGAGATCGGCGGCGTCGTCAGCGTCAATACGGGGCGCGATTACGCGACCGTCGACGGCGATTTTCTCGCGAAGGATCTGGCCCGGGGCCTCGACATCATGGGGAAGGTCGTCCTGTCCCCCGATTTCCCGAAGGATGACGTCGATCGCGAGATCGGGCTCGTCGTCGCGGAGATTCAGGGAGCGAAGGAACAGCCGTCCGCCACGGCGTCCCGCGAGTTCGTGCGCGCGCTCCTCGGCGATCACCCGTACGCGCATCCGGTCGACGGAAGCGAGCCGAGCGTCGGGGCCATGACTCGCGAGAAGGTGCTCGATTTCTACCAGAAGCGCTACGTGCCCGCGGGCGCGATCCTGGCGGTCGTCGGCGACGTCGACGCCGCGAAGGCGTTCGACATCGTCAAGGCGAAGTTCGACGGCTGGAAGGGAGAGGCGGCGAAGGCCGCGGCGATTCCCGCGCTCGCTGCGAAGAAATCCGTCGGCCGCTCGCTCGTCGTTATCAACAAAACCGACGCGACGCAGTCCCAGATCCGGATCGGGAACGTCTCGGTCGCGCGGAACACGCCCGACTACTTCCCGCTTCTCGTCACGAACTCCGTTCTCGGCGGCGGTTTCACGTCGCGCCTCATGGACGAGATCCGCGTCAACCGCGGGCTCTCGTACGGAGCGCGGAGCGGCTTCAATCACCTGAAGGCGGGCGGTTTCTTCGGCGTCTACACCTATACGAAGAACAAGAGTCTGCGCGAGACGATCGACGTCGCGCTCGAGCAGGTCAAGAAGATCCGGGACGAGAAGATATCCGACACCGAGCTCGCCAAGACGAAGAGGTATATCACCGGGCTCTTCCCGTTCGACATCGAGCGTAACGGCGACCTTGCCGGATGGATAACGGATCTCACGTATCATGGCATTCCGCTCGATTTCGTCGAGGGCTACTGCGCGAACGTCGATCGCGTGACGCCCGACGACGCCCAGCGCGTCGCGCGCGAGCAAATGTGGGTGGATAACGATCTCATTCTCCTCGTCACGAATTACGACGAAGTGAAAGCGCAGCTCGGCGGCCTCGGCGAGGCGCGCGTCATCGAGCTCGATCAGGTGAAGTAGCGCGATACGCGGGTCCTGCCGCTGATTGCACCCCGCCCGTGCTCGCGAGCAAGGCTCGCTGCGCAGGGGGCGGGGGCCCCATCAGCGTCACCCGCTAGCAGAGGTGCGATCATCGGCGCCGCGCGCGCCCTTGAAAAACACGCCGGATGGGAGTATAATCCCTGTAGCGGATATCCGCGATCTCACGGAAAATATGAAAAGGGGGGAATTCCATGAGGCTGTTGCTTTTGACGTGCGCATTCCTGATCGTCGCCTCGGCAGGCGCCGATTGCCTGCCCTCGAAGCCCTATGTCGGCCTATTCGCGGATGAAGCGCACAGTATCACGTCGGCCAGCCCGCCATTGTACACGCCATTTGACGTGTGGATCTGGTGTCTCCCGTCGGAGCACGGACTCGCGGCGGTTGAGTATAGTTTCGTCTTCCCCTCGAATGTTGTCACAGTAGCGACCGCCTCCACTCAGATCTGTCTCTGCCCCGGGCTGGATGGTTGCTGCTATCCGGGGGGATACTGCGCCTACGCTTTTATGTCATGTCAGTGGGATTGGGTCTGGACTCAACACTGGACATGCATGGCCCTGAGTCTCACCCCCGGTACCATCGCGCTCGGCCCTCCGCCAAACATGACTGCTCCGGTGGCGGCCAACTGCGACCCGGGCTATCCGATCGAGCCGGTGACCATCCTCAACACGTTCGGCATCAATCAGGAAGGCGTCATCGGGGTCGAGGAGCATACCTGGGGAGCGATCAAGAGCCTCTATCGGTGAGAAAACCGGTCATCGGCCGGCGTTCACGCGCCGGACATTTCGCGAATCTCCTGCTCGATTCCCGTCCTCAGCTCTCGCGGAGCGTAGCCGAGATCCTTCGTCGTTTCAGAGAAGTCATATCGCTTGTCCTCACGGAGCCGCTCGATCTGCTCGCGGCGAACAGGCGAGCGGGGGAGAAGCTTCTCCAGCATTCCCGCGGCCGCCTCGGCGAAAGCGAGCGGAAACGGAACGATCAGGACCTTCTTTTTGAGAATCCCCGCTATGATTCCGACGATTTCCCGCAGCGAGTGCGCGCTTCCGCCGGGGACGTCGTAGCTCTTGCCGGCGCTCGCCGGCGTTGTGAGCGCGGCGAGGATGCAGGCGGCGAGATCGTCAACGTGCACGGGCTGGAAAACCGATTTCCCTCCGCCGGGAAGCGGCACGATTCCGTATTTTCCGACGAGACGGATCAGCTTGGAAATGTTCCTGTCCTCGGCGTTGCCGTAGATCATGGTCGGCCGCAGAATCGTGTACGGAACTCCCGATCGTTCGATCGCGAGCTCCGCGGCCTCGATCTCGGAGGCCCTTTCCCACGATTTCGAGAAGCGCCGCGTCGAGCTCACGGCGATGAGCCGCTTCATTCCACGGCAGCCTTCGAGCACGGCCCCCGCGTGAAATATCGACGA
>JBFYZM010000160.1:0-8363 GCA_041309505.1 Candidatus Krumholzibacteriota bacterium | reverse complement strand
TATCGCTCGGGTTGTTCAGATCCGCGACGTCCCACCCGTACTGGTAGCACGTGATCTCGCCGCCGTACGCCGTGGCGTCCCCCCGCCACCGGAAGTTCAGCTCCACCCCGGGAGGAAGATCGCGCTTCTCTCTCTTTGAGTTCGTTCCCGTGAACTGGAATCCCCCGAGAAACGGCTCGGTGATCGTGAGCAGCGGATATGCGGTGACCGACACGATGAACTGCCGCACGTTCCATCCCCGCCTGAAGATCGCGCTCACCGCTCCCGCCTCGTCCTTCGCCTGCACCGCGAAGATGTGCGATCTCCTCAGCTCGAGAATCTCGTCGTCCCCGAGCCACGTGGAGCGGCCCGAATCGCCCGGCGCGCGATAGGAGATCCACGGGCTCCAGACGTCCTCGTAGCGCCAGGGATTCTCGTTCAAGTCCAGAACCATATCGTAATCGGGCTTGTAGCCGAATCCCGGGCTGTCGACCCGGTGGTACATATAGCGTATCGAATCGGGATCCTGGGTATTGTCGGGCGAATCGATCGGATCGGTTCCCCGCCACTCCCAGTTGATGACCTTGCCGAGCGACACCGTCGCGTTCCGGTCGTTCTGCGGGCGCGGCAGTGTGATCTCGATGTCCGGGGCGAGCGTCCACGCGGTGAACGACCGGTACACGGGATCGGAGCGCTTCCCCTCGAGGTCGATTGCGCGGATGAAGAAAGTATGCGCCTTGTCGTAGCGCGTGTACCAGGTTCCACCCAGATATATGGAGTCCGCCGCCGCGGTATCGTCCGCCATCACGCGGAAAATGCTGTCATGGAGAGCCGTTTTCGTCCATTTGTCGAGCCCGGTCGTATCCTCGTGATTGAATCCGAAGGGGAACCCGTCCACAACGACGAATTCGTACGAGGTCACTTCGCCGTCCGGATCCCAACCTCCCCAGTAGAAATGCACCTGATATCCGGTTGTGGTTCCTTCGACGGGGCCGCTCGAAAGCCAGACCTCGGGCGACTTGTTCCGTTCGGGCAAGCCGATGAACGTCTTCTCGCAACCGAATATGAAGGCGAAGACGGCAACCATGAGGAGCACGGCGTACACGAGAAACGATCTCTTCATTAATCCCCGACCTCCTCCCATCCTTGACGTCAGGAGGGAATCTGGTTGTGCGTTACTTGACCAATTTCAGGTACAGCGGTATCTGCCGCGTATCTCTCCGGGCGTAATTGGCGAAATAGTACTCGTTCACGATCCAGTGATTGCCCGGTATCACGTTTCCATTCTCGTCGAACTCCGGACTCTCGCCCCTGAGACCCTCCATGAACGATTGCGTATCCTTGTAATCGAGGCCGCTCACGGTGATCGTTTGCTGGCCGAAGAACGCGGGCGGATTCGCGATGAGCGAATCAATTGTCGCCGCGTTATGCGCCGCGGCCACGGGAATATACCGGCCGAGCGATTTCCAGAAGGGCACCGTTATGTCGAAGGTGATCTCCTGCTCGAACGTGTTGAGCGGCTTATCGAACTGCCACTCTCCCTCCTTGTAATACGGATGATCGTCGTTGGGATCGAACACGCCGTATTTCCAGCCCTTTATTCCGGAGCGCGGAGGATCCCGCCGGTCATCGTGCCCCCCCGAGCGTATGTAATACCGATACGAGCGGGTTATCGTCCCGAGAGTATCCGTCGTGGCCCTGACGTTGTACGGGCATAGCGTATCGCCTCGAGCCGCGACCTGAGTTGCGTTCCACCCGATCACGATCGTATCGTTCTCCGTCCATGCAAAAATGTAGGGGCCGGCCGGCGTTTGACGGATATTGTATCCCGTTTTGACGCTGTCGATTTGCGGCGGGAAGTTGCCGACGAAGCTCACGACCGCGGGAGTCCCGTCGGGCTTCTTCTGCTCGTCGAAAGCGCGGGCGAGGAAGCGGTAATTGAACGTCCCTACCCTCATGGTCGTCGAGTCGCGATCCCGGTAAATGTCGGAAACGCCGGCGCCGGGATTGGTGTCCTCGGCACTCTTGAGCGGGTACCACGGCGACAGCTTGTCGGCGACCCTGGCGCCGGTCTCGTCTATCGACCAGCGGTTGTACTGGAACTGGAACCGTATCGGCACCGGCGGATCGAATTCAAGGTTGGCCCGATCCTTCGGATCGTCCCAACCCCAGTAAACCATGCGCACGAGCGAGCTGTCCGGAAGCGTATCGGGAAGGCCGTCAAGGAAATTGACGTCCACCTGACGGGGAACGCCGTCCTGCGGGGTGTACGAAAGCACGCATTGAGGATCGAACCGCGTGTCGGGGTCATGATTCACGACGACGCGGCATACGCCCACGCCGGTCGCGAGATCCGTTCGAGAAAGGGCGCCCGCCTCGTCTCGCGCGATCGCCTTGAAATTGAATATGCCGCTCGGAATCACCTGGCTCCCCGAATTGGGGAGCTCTACGGTCACGATTTCGTTTTGATCCGCCGGAATGTACCAATCGGGACTTCCGTCTCCGTTATAATCGGGGAACACGAGGCTCCCATAGCTCCAGCGGTACCCGGTGATGATATTGTTGACCGTCTGCCCCCTGAATTTGATCGCGAAGGGGGTGAACATGCTGATCGTATCGAGCGCGTTCGGATTGTACGGCACGTCGCCGGCGCCGACGTTGGTCCAGAACTGAATGGTGGGGATCCCCCTGACCCGCGCGAGGAATTGCAGCCGTGCGGGTGTCGGATCGATTTCGCCGCCGTCGTCGATCGCAACGATATGGAACGCCTGGCGATTGATCTGCGATCCCCTCGATTCGTCGAATCCCGTGAACGTGATGACCGTATCGGTCCGGGTCGTGAACTTTCCCTTCAGATAATCGGCGATTCTCGCGGCGGGATTCCAATCGAGCCCCTCCGCGTCGGGGTTGGTTTCCGGATCGAGAGTCACGAGCGTATCCGATATATACCACATGTATCTCACGACCACCCCGTCGTTATCCGTCCCGCGCCAGTACATATGAACGCGGTAGTCAGTGGCGGTCGTCTCCGCGGGAGAGCTCGTGAGAGATGTTTCAGGAGCCTTGTTCCGGTCAAGCGGGGGCTCTTCTTTCCTGCAGGCAGGAAGAACCATTACGAGAGCGAGAGCGCCGGCTATAGCAAGCTCGATCGCACATCTGATCTTCACTCGTCTCATGTTTCCCTTCTCTTTGTCTGAATCGAACGCTTTTTCACCCCAAACCTATAATTAATATAAGCGTTTGATTTCGTCTGTCAATTAAAATTCCATGGGGGCAATTGACGATTCCGAATGCCCTTACGGCGTTTTGACGGATACAAAAAAGAGGCCGGGAGATTTGACTCTCCCGGCCTCTCAGGGCTTTCGTCAAACCCTGTCAATGGCATGCGCTAGCGCAGCATGACCATCTTCTTGGTCTGGCTGAAGTCCTTCGTTTCCATCTTGTAGAAATAGATACCGCTCGCCACCGCGCCACCCCGGTCGTTCTTGCCGTCCCAGGTGACCGTGTACGTACTGGCATCCTTCACACCGTTCACGAGCGTCCGGACCAGCTGGCCCGCTACGTTGTAAACCTTCAACGTAACGAATCCCTTATCCTTCAGGTCGAACTTGATCGAAGTCGACGGGTTGAAGGGGTTCGGGAAGTTCTGGGCCAGCGTCGTGGACTTCGGCGTCTCCGCCGGAGTGACACTCGGATTCACGATGTTCTGCATCCAGTCGAACACGTCCCGAGCGATCTCGAAACGGTCGACCGGCGCGCCGAGAACATCGTCGCGAACGTACTGATAGCTGAATCCGAACCACATCGTATTCACGTTGAATCCGCCCGGGTTCAGACTCGTGGACGCGATCGCCCCATAGCGGTTGACCGCGGCCTTCACCGGATAGAACGCCGCGTATTTGCCGTTCGCCGTCTTGTCGAGCACGTCGAACTGGTTGATGACGAAGCATCCGCCGTACGCGTAGAACTTGTCCGGAACACCGAGATGCACGAAGATACCGGCGTCGGCGTCGCCCGTGAGGAGCGGCGTCACGGTGCCGCCGCCTGTGCGGCCGCCGGTTTCGTCGAAGTAGCTCGTCGCGACGAAGTCAACGCCGCACCAGGTGCTCATGAGGGTGAGCGCCGGCGTCGATGCGAGGAAGTCCAGATCGTAGGCGACGTCGTCGCCGCAGACCCAGAGTCCGCATACGTGCTCGGACTGCTCGAACCAGTTGATGAGCATCGTGCAGTCGTTCGACTTGTCGCTGTTGACCGTACCGTCGGAGATCGTGATGGATTCGAGGTCTCCGCTATCCCACACGATCTTGTGGTACCAATCGACGAGATGCTTGGTCTTCGCACGGCTTCCGGGGCCGTTGCCGACGCCGGAAGACGGGCCGTTCACGTCATACTTGTCCACGTTGTTGTTCGGCGGGGCAAGCACGGCGTTGAATACCGGCATCCAGTAGTTATCGACCGAGCCTTCGAACGAGCCGCGGCCCGTGAAGTCGTCGACAAAGAGAACGTCCGAGTTCTTCGTCGGGAGGCACAGGAACTCGAAGTACGGGCCCGCGGAGCGCGCCCAACGCGGCAGAGCGGACTCGGTAGCGGCCGCATCCTTCGCGGTGAAGTAGTACTCGATCTGGTAGCCTCTCGTGAAGAGCTCGTCGTTCAGGTCGACCATGTACTTGTCGCGCTGAATGCCGCCCGCGGTCCGGGCGGTGTCGCACTGGATCTTCGTCCAGACACCGTTGTCGCTGACGTAGTTGAAGTTGATCGTGTACGGGGTCGCGGTGCCCCCCGTTATAACGCTGCCAGCGAGCGATGCGCCGAACAGGGCCGGCTTGACCGGAGCGGGACCGACGTAGGAGGCCTTGACGTTGATGTACACGGCCGGGCCGCCGAACGTCGGGTCGGTGGCGATGCCGCCGCCGAGAAGCGACGTGGCATCGACGACGATCGAGTCGCCCGGAAGAAGGACCGGGTCGTCGTTCGTGTTGATGTCGTTCGCCGCATCGGCGCGGACATAGCTCTCGAGCTGGAACTCAGCTTCGGGGAAGTTATCCTGGAAGATATCCAGGTCGCGGTAGCTCCACTGGGGACCAACGGTTTTGAACCGGTACAGACGAACGTTGTCGATCCAGGGCGACGGCGTGTGAGCGGCGCAGTTGCCGTTCACGAGATACCACACGTCGCACATATCGACGCAGCCCATACCGATCTGAACCGGATCGTTGCCGCCGAGAATGTCGCTGATAACTTCGGCCGCGAAGATGTAGTCCATGTCGGGGCCGTAGTAGACGAAGTTGCGGTCTTGCCACTGTCCCGGGCAACCCGCGATGATCTGCCGCACATGCCACTGGTAGAACACGAGGTTCGACAGCGGAATGTCGCGGTAGACCGTGAAGCGGAGGATTGCGCCGCCGAGGAGCGGAAGGTCGCCGGCGGGAATCGTTCCGTTCTGAACGTTGTTGCAGCTGAGCGAGTACTTCGTCATGTCGATCACCGGCGATACGGCAATTTCGTTCTGGCACGGGGCGGTGAGGCCGCCGGGGCCCATGCAGAACGGCGTGTCGTACAGACCGGGATAGCTCGAGCTCGGGTTCGGCGAACCGAGGAAGTAAATGAGCTGAGTGGCGAAGTTGTCGGCGCACGGATCCTTGTCGGCCAGGTTGTTCTTGAGACCGGCATAGGCGCCATAACCAACCTCGGGAGCGCCGATCCAGATGCCGGCGCTCGTCGCGCCGACTGCCGCCGCTTCGAAGTTCTGATAGTTGTTGAGGGCGGCGTTGTCGATAACGCGAATGCTATCGACGAGGCAGCCGCCGTCCGTGTTGTAGAGGCCGTCTTCGTCGCTCCACGCGCCGTCGGCGGTGAAGTGGAAGCGAAGCTTCGTCCTCGCCTGCGTGAGGGCGATGAAGTACGAGGCGATCGTATCGCCGGTACCGGTGTACTCGGCTACCATCTGCCAGTTGCCCCCGCCCGCGTCGTATTCGACTCTCGTGAAGTCGTAATCCGGCTCGGAGTCATAGCGTGCCTTGAACGACAGAGTGATCGAGCCGACGAAAGCGAAGTCGTCGGTGGCGAGCATCTGGTTCCAGGAGTTGCCGTAACCGGGAGCGTCGTACCACGAACAGAGGTACGGATCGGTCGTGCTCGGACGGACACCGCACCACATGGACTTGGTTCCCTCGAGGGGAACGAGGCCGCCGTAGCTGCCCCCGCCGAGTCCATTGAAATCGTCGACGTGGAAGTAAGTGCCCTTCTGAGCGGTTTCATCCGACTTTGTCCAACCCTGCCATGCCATCTGCTCGAACGTGTACCACACCATGCAGTACGTATCCACGGCAGCCTCTTCATAGAGACCGCGAAGACCCGGGTCGTTGTAATTGGAAAGGTCACTATCCGACCAGGCCTTGGCGGGACGCAAACCGGGATTCGCCACATCGCGTGCAGCGACCGAGCCGATGAGCAGGGACACGAAGCAGACGCCTAGTAAAAGTACTAGTGCCTTTTTCATTCTTGTTTTCCCCCCATCGTTAAGAAAACAACTAAAATCGACGCACAACGAATTCTGGAATCTCGAAGAGCAAAGTGCTGAACCCCCTTTACATCGAATCTCTTTTGTTCTTCATCACCCCTCTTTCTTCGATTCGATTTGCGAAGCAGGGCATCATCCGTCAGAGTTCCTAAACTTTCTTTGTCGAGTAAGTCCTGGCTCTCCAACGGCGGTGGGGGTTGTAACCCCGCTCGATAAAGGAGGCCGCCCTCTCGGGCAATCCTCCACTCTGCTTTCGAGACAGTTAGGATTGTATCACAGGATTCGAAAAAATGTCAAGCGGGAATTTGGTCTCGATATTGAGGAGATTTCTATAGTTACGACCCGCGCGGAGCGACCCCCGGCGTCATTCGCCCGCTATTCGGGCGAAGTCGCAGAACAGCATGACAACCTTGTAAATGCTTGCCAGAAAAGCTATTCTATTATCTCTTATTTTTTCATCTTCGCAATTCACCAGAACGTCTTCGAAGAATTTATTAACGTATGGCACAATCCCTTTGAGAATATTGATGGAATGCTGCACCTGGCCGGATCGCTTGATTTCGAGAAGCCTCCCGCATGCACGCGATATCTCGTCGTTCAGCCGTTTCTCGGCGTCGACGATGAAAAGCTCCCGGGAAAATCCGAGATCGGCTTCCCTCCCGGCCGAATACGCCTCGAGCGCGATCATCCCCGCGTCCTCGGTGTAGCCGTCCCTGAGGGTTCGCGGAATGATGTTCGTCACGCGCTTCATCGCCATGACGAACGCGGAAAGCTCAGCGCTCTTTCTGAGGCTCGCGAGCTCGTCCGCCATGTCCTTGACCGCGTGCGGATATTCCCAGGGAGAGGCGAGCACCGCCGCCGCGAGATCGTGATCGACTCCCTCCCCGCGAACGATCGTATTCAACCGCTGCGCGTAGAATTCGCGGAGCTGCGCGAGAAGCTCCCCTCGGCCGCGGGGGGCGCCCTTCAGCGCATGCTCGAAAAGACCGATGCTGCGATCGAGCACCTTCGGGAGCGGGAGCGCGGAGCGTCGCGCGATGAGGATCCGAAGCACGCCCGAGGCGTGCCTGCGAAGCGCGTAGGGATCCTGGGAGCCCGACGGCTCGAGCCCCATGACGAAGCATCCCGTGATCGTGTCGATCTTGTCGGCGAGCGCGAGAAGCGCGCTCGTCTCGCCGTGCGGCATGCGGTCCGCGGCGAACCGCGGCAGGTAGTGCTCGTAGATCGCCTCCGCCACCTCTTCCCCCTCGCCGGAGACGCGGGCGTACTCGCGGCCGATATAGCCCTGAAGCGCGGTGAATTCCTTTCCGTCCTTCACCATCTCGCTCGCGAGATCCGCTTTCGCGAGGAGCGCCGAGCGCCTGATGTTCCTTTCGAGCTTCTCATCCTCGATTCCGGACGCCGACGCCATCCAGAGCGCGAGCGCCTCGATCCGCGAAGCCTTCTCGGCGAGGCTTCCGAGCCCCTCGAGCCACATGATGGATCCGAGCTTTCCCGCCATCTCCTCGAACGGCCGGGAAGTGTCCTCCCGGTAGTAGAAAACGGCGTCGTCGAGCCTCGCGCGAAGCACCCGCTCGTATCCCTTCACGATGCGTTCGGGGCCGCGGCGCTCTCCGTCGGCGAAGGCGACGAAATGCGGTATGAGCTTGCCGTCCGGACCGGCGACCGAAAAATAGCGCTGGTGGCTCTTGAGCGCGGTGACGATAACCTCGCGCGGGAGGGCGAGGAACGTTTCATCGTACTTCCCTTCCATCGCGACGGGGGACTCGAGCAGGTTCGCGACGATACCGACGAGATCCTCGTCCTCGACGAGCGCGCCCCCCTGCGAGCGGGCGCACGAGATCGCCGCCGCGCGCACGGCGTC
>JBFYZM010000159.1:0-8434 GCA_041309505.1 Candidatus Krumholzibacteriota bacterium | reverse complement strand
TTGTGCAGGATCGCCGCTCCGAGCGCGAGCCGCTGCTTGAAGCCGAGGGGGAGCGCCGCGGTGCGCCGGTCGAGCCATTCGCCGAGCCCCAGCGCCTCGTCCAGCTCGGCCGTCCGCTCCTCTACCCTCGCGCGGCTCAGGCCGTAGACCCCCCCGAAGAACTGCAGGTTCTCCTTCACGGTGAGATCGTTGTAGAGGGAAAATCTCTGGGACATGTAGCCGATGCTTTTCTTGATCTTCTCGTACTGCGCGTTGATATCCCAGCCGCCGACCGTGCCGCCTCCCGAGCTCGGCCGGAGCAGCCCCGCGAGCATCCGGATCGTCGTCGTCTTCCCGGCGCCGTTCGCGCCGAGGAGACCGAAGATCTCCCCCGCGCGCACCTCGAAAGAAATACGATCGACCGCCAGAAAATCGCCGAAGCGCTTCGCGAGGTCCTTTACGACGACGGAGTGCTCGTTCATGCTCACTCCCGCATGAGAGAGACGAACGTGTCTTCGACGCCGGGGGGTATCTCCCGGCTCTGCGACACGACGCCCTCGTGCCGCATCGTTTCAATGAGGGTCCCGACCTCCACCCGGCGCTCGGCCAGCGCGAGCACCTGAACGGAATCGCCGAGAATTCGCACGAGCTCATGCTCGACCGCGTCCTTGAGCCGCGCCGCTATCGCCTGAAGGTTCGGCCCCTCGACCGCGAACACCGTTCCGCGGAAAAGCCCGGCGATCTCGCCGACGGTTCCCGAGGCGAGTATCGCGCCCTTGTGAATGAACACGATGTGCCCGCAGAGCGAGGCCTCGTTCATGTACGGCGTCGAGACGACGATCGTCACGCCCTGCGCGCGCAGCTTCTCGAGCATGTCCCAGAAGTCGCGGCGCGACACGGGGTCCACTCCCGTCGTCGGCTCGTCGAGGACGAGCACCCGCGGCGTGTGAACGAGCGCGCACGAGAGGGCGAGCTTCTGCTTCATCCCGCCCGAGAGCGCCCCCGCGCGCCGCTTCACGAACGGGCCGAGGCGGCTGAACTCGAGAAGCTCTTTCGTTCTCGAGACGCGCGCCTCTTTCGGGACGCCGAAGAGATCGGCGAAGAATCCGATATTCTCGGCGACGGTGAGATCGGAATAGAGGGAGAAATGCTGCGGCATGTAGCCGATCGCCTCGCGCACGCGCGCGGCTTCGGAGCGCACCGAAAACCCGAGCACCCGCGCCTCTCCCTCGTCGGGATCGACGAGGGACGCGAGGATGCGCATGAGCGTCGTCTTGCCCGCGCCGTCGGGACCGATGAGCCCGAACATCTCGCCGGGCTCGACGGAGAAACTCACCGACGAGAGCGCGACCGTATCGCCGTGTTTTTTCGTGACGCGTTCGACCTGGATGGCGGGGTCGCTCATTTGAGGTGCACCTCGGCGGGCATTCCGATCTTGAGCACGCCAGGAGGATTCTCGATCGTTACCTTGACCGCGTACACGAGCTCCGCTCGCGCGTCCTTCGTCTCGACGTTTTTCGGCGTGAACTCCGCCTGGGGAGAGACCCACGAGACCGCTCCGGACAGAGGCTCCGGATGGGCGTCGACGCGCACCTGGGCAACGCTTCCGACGGCGAAGAGCCCGAGGTCCCGTTCCGAGACGTATACCTTGATCCAGAACCTCTTCGTATCGGCGATCTTGAAAACGGCGCTTCCGGCCCCCACGATCTCCCCGGACTCGACGTACTTCTCCGTGATGACCCCCGCGAGCGGAGCGATCACGGCGCCGTCCCTGATCTGCCTGTCGAGGAGCGCGATCGACGCGCGCACCGTCGCTTCCCGCGCGTCGAGCATCGCGCCCTGCGCCTTCGCCGATTCGAGCTGGCTCTGCGCCACCTGGTATTTCGTGTGGGCGTCGTCGCGCTGCTGCTGCGTGGCCGTACCCTGCTCGAAGAGCGCGTTTATCCGCCGGTAGCTTTTCTCTATGTTCTCGAGATTATCGGTTGCCTGTCTGACCGTTTCGGCGACAGGCCTGCGGTTCGCCCGTATCTCGTCGACGCTCGCGAGAAGCTGCCTTCGCTGGAGCATGAGCTTCTCGACGTCGATCGTCGCGAGCGTGTCGCCGGCCGCGACGGCGTCCCCCTCGTCCCTCGACAAACGGAGAATCTGCCCCGCCGTCTGCGCCGCCACCGTCACCTCGGTCGCCTCGAGCGTCCCCGAGCCCGCGAAGCCGGCCGATTTATCACCGCCGCAGCCTGCGAGCGCCGCGAACAGAAGCGCCCCGCACACCACACCCGGAAACCGGGTCGCGACGCGACGACGGATACCTGCATTATTCATGAGCCTGCTCCTTCTCGGTCTTTGCCTTCGACGCGCTTCTGAACTCTATGCCTATGCCGTATTGGGCGTATGTCGTGCCTCTGATCGCCGCGCCGTCGTTTTCCTTGAACACCATCCAGCCCACCTCCGGCCGCACGATCCACCTGCCGGACGCGCTCTTGATCCCCAGCCCGACATTGTATCCCATCGCAAAAAGATCGGGGGCGCGGATGAAGGTGTGCGCGCGCGCCGCTCCGGTGATCTCGAATCTCTCTCCGAGAGGGATCGTGCCGACAAATCCCGGCTGCATGCGAAGAGAAGAGAGATAGGAATCCCCCACGGTGATAGCCGTGGGCAGCGCGAAGGCCAGATAGTCCATGATGATCCCGGCCCGCACGTCGACGGTTACCACCGCGGCCCCCCAACCCTCCGGCACGCTCGTGAATATCGATAACATCGCGGATGCATCGATCCGCTTCGCGACCCCGGAGCGCAGGCACGTTTCGAACGCGTACCAGGATGCGTTGTCGTCGGCCACGCTCGCGATATTGCTCCGCGAAAGGGCAAAGGTGACCTGCGGCTGTCCCCACTCCGCGATTCTGGCCGATTGATAGGACGAATAGGTGAAGCACCCCGGCGCCCCAAGGAACGCAAGCGCCAGCAAGCCCGCCCGCGAAATCAGTATCCGAAATCGACGATCGCGCATTGCACGCCACCTCGCGGAGTCTCTCTCTCGTCCCTTCCTCTACGGTCCATACCGCAGAATCGTGCCGGAGTATCCGACGGCAAATACGTTTGAGGGTCCGCTTCCCGAGATGCCATACAAAGAGGTGTAGGATATGTACGGGAAGCTTATCCAGCTCGCCCCGTCGAAATGGTAGATCGTGCTGTATGAGAAAGTGAAAAGATCCTTGGGCCCGGACATCCAGAGCTCGCATTGCGAAGATCCGATAGGATTCGGCACGCTTTCCCATGACGAGCCGTCGTAATGAAGCAGGAACCCTCTCGATCCCATGGCATACACGTCGCTCGACGAGCTCCCCGTGACGCTGATCATATAGTCGTCGAATCCGCCGTTGTCCATCTCGCTCCAGTCCGTCCCGTCATAGTGCAATATGGTTCCGCCGGCCCCGACCGCGAAAACGTCGCTCGTCGACGATCCCCAGACGCCGTAGAACTCCTCCGTCGTGCCGCTCGCCATCGTCGCGAGGGTCGTGCCCGAGATATGAACGATCGTCCCGCTGGTGCCGACCGCGAACGCTTCGTTTCCGGAGGCCCAGACATCCGCCAGGCCGTTCGTATTGACTCCGGCGTCGCTGATGTCCGCCCATGCGCTTCCGTCATAATGCAGCACCTTGCCGCCGTTGCCGATGACATAGAGATTGTCGCGGCTTCCGGCGATGCCGTTGAGATAATACGAAAAGCCCGGCAGGCTCGCGTCGGTGACCGTCGTGCCGTTGTATTCGAGAATCACGCCTTCCGCGCCGACCGCGACGGCCTCCTGCGGGCCGCCTGTCCAGACGTCCTGCAGCGTGCGCCACGGGCCGCCGTTCTCGTTGTTCCATGAGGCGCCGTTATACGTGACGACGGTTCCGCCGTCGCCTGCGACAAACAGCTTCGTCGCGCCGACCCAGAGGTCATGGATATAGGGATAAATCCCGAGCGAACCGATATTGATATCGGTCCATGAAGAGCCGCCGTAGTGATAAACCTTGTCGTAGGTGGCGGCGAAGATATCGGTGCCGCTTCTTCCGCGGATCGCCCGCAGGTTCTCGCCGGCAGGGAGACCCGTCATGATCATGGCGCCCCAGCACGTTCCGTTCCAGCGTCGTATCGTCAATCCGTCGCCGGCGACATACACGTTGTTCGACGCCGTGCCCCATACCGAGTAGAACACGCTGTTCGTCAGTCCCGGCGGGGTCACATCCGACCAGATCGTTCCGTTATAGTGCCATACCGTCGCAAGATTCGTGGTTCCGCTCTGTCCGACCGCATAGATGTCGTTGGAGGCCGTCCCCCACATGTCCTGGAAATAGTTATAGGAGGGGAGATATACCGCGGTCCAGCTCGTTCCGTTCCAATGGGAGAATGAATTCGACGTGGTGCCGCACCAGACGTCGTTCGCTCCGGCGCCCCAGATGCACGAGTAATTATTGCTGCCCGTGTCGAACACGGGGATCCACGAGGTTCCGTCATACTCGAATACGCCCGCATCCCCCACCGCATAGCCGCCGGTCGTCGAGTTGCTCCAGATGTCGTGGAATCCCCCGGTGAATCCGGCGCTCGTCCGGGACCAGTTCGTGCCGTTGTAATGAGCGATGCCGCCGAAATCTCCGACGGCGAAGACGTTGCTTTCATCCGAGCCGTAAATCGCGTAATAGCTGTCCGACGTGAGCGGCGGCCAGATCGATTTCCAGGAATAGAGCCGGCCGCACGAGCCGGGCACCTCAACGTACTCGGTCTCCGTCACCGTCTTCTCGCAGCTCGAAAAGACGATCGCGGAAAGAATGAGGACGACGAGAATCAACGGCGCCGCTGCGCGGCTCCTGCTGCAAAGATACCTCACGGGGAACCTCCTCCTGGCAAGGGATGATACGACAGGGTCTCGCCCGAGCATTATAGGAGAGGTGGCCGCGGGGAATCAACGCTTTCCGCTCGTCCCCGGGCCGATGTTCGAAGGCTTTGGCGCGGCGAGCGCATGTGGTAGAATCGAGAGCGTATGAAGAACAGGGAAATCGCAGATCTTTTCAACGAAATCGCCGACATTCTCGAGCTCCGAGACGAGAATGTCTTCCGCGTGAACGCATACCGGCGCGGCGCGCAGAATATCGAAGGT
Organism: Candidatus Krumholzibacteriota bacterium; assembly: GCA_041309505.1. Lineage (GTDB taxonomy): Bacteria > Krumholzibacteriota > Krumholzibacteriia > Krumholzibacteriales > Krumholzibacteriaceae > SSS58A. The sequence goes on along the minus strand of JBFYZM010000159.1, from coordinate 3,321 downwards.
CTTTCGCGGGCGGTCGAGGACGTCGCGGCGGAGGGCGCGCTCCTCGAGCTTCCCGGCATCGGGAAGGACCTCGCCGCCAAGATCGCCGAATACCTCGAGAGCGGCGAGATCGATTATCTGAACGAGCTCCGCAGGGAAACGCCCCAGGTGCTCCTCGACATGCTCCGCATCCCCGGTATCGGGCCGAAGACCGCCGTGCGCCTGCAGGCCGAGCTCGGGATCAACTCGCTCGACGAGTTGCGACACGCCGCGCTCGAGCATCGCATTCAAGAGCTCCCCAAAATGAAAGCGAAGACGGAAGAGAACATTCTCAAGGGGCTCGAGTTCCTGAGCCGCGCGAGCGCACGCACGCCTATCGGCGTCGCGCTCCCTCTCGCCGAGCGCATCGTCGCCGCGCTCGCGGAGCTCCCCGAAGTGAAGAAGATCTCCGTCGCGGGGAGCCTCCGCCGCTTTCGCGAAACGGTCGGCGACATCGACATCCTTGTGACCTCGCGCTCCCCCGAAAAGGTCATCGGGCGCTTCACGCATCTCGACGACGTCGAGCGCGTCCTCGCCGAGGGCGCCACGAAGGGCAGCGTCGTGACGAGGGACCGGATCCAGGCCGACCTCCGCGTCGTCGAAGAGGCTTCGTACGGCTCGGCGCTCAACTATTTCACCGGCTCCAAGGAGCACAACATCCGGCTCCGCGAGATGGCCATTCAAAAGGGAATGAAGCTCAGCGAGTACGGCGTCTTCAAGAAAGATCTCCGCGTCGCGGGGAAGACGGAGAAAGAAGTATATCGGGCGCTCGGGCTCCCCTATATCCCGCCGGAAATCCGCGAGGACTCGGGAGAGATCGAGGCGGCGCGCGCGGGAACTCTCCCCGCTCTCGTCGAGCTCGGCGACATCCGCGGCGACCTCCACTGCCATTCGAACTACAGCGACGGCGTCGCCACGATCGAGGAGATCGCGGCCGCGGCGAAGAAGCGCGGCTACTCGTACATGCTGATCACCGACCACTCGAAGAGCCTCCATATCGCGAACGGCCTCTCGCCGGAGCGCCTCCGCAAGCAGCTCGCCGAGATCGATCGCATAAACGCGAAGCTCCGGGGCTTCAAACTTCTCAAGGGGAGCGAGGTCGACATCCTCCCCGACGGCTCGCTCGACATGGACGAGGCTCTGCTCGCGCGTCTCGACGTCGTGTACGTCGCGATCCATTCGAAATTCAAGATGCCCCGCGACGCGATGACGAAGCGCGTCGTCCGCGCCCTGGAGAATCCATACTCGAGCGTGCTCGCCCATCCGACGGGACGCCTCATCGGAATCCGCGACGCATTCGAGATCGACATGCAGGAGGTGAACCGCGCGGCCGCGCGGACCGGCACGGCGATCGAGATCAACTCCCATCCGGCGCGCCTCGATCTCGACGCGGCGAACTGCCGGGCCGCGGCGGCGGCCGGAGTCATGATCGGCATCGGCACCGACACGCACGTTCTCCCCGAGCTCGATTACATGAGCTATGGCATCGGCACGGCCCGGCGAGGCTGGCTCACGAAGGCAAACATCCTCAATACGAGAACCGCGCGAGAGCTCCTTGCCATCGTTCGAAAGAAACGCCGATAGAAGAGCCGCACACCCGCTTACATGTGATTTCGCCATGCACGCCAAGCCAATAATGGCCTGCCATAATGGCATAATTGGTGCCGTGGCTTCGCCGTCGTGGCATGCTTTGTCAGGTCGTCGAGCCCACCCGGCGATACCCTTTTTCCACAATTCTCGCAACGCATTATTTTGCGGCATGTTACGTGCGCGTGGCGTCCTGGCACGCCTCCTGCGATACCTCCCGAGCAAAAGCAAAGCTGGTGGCAAAGGGTCGTGAAACAGTCAAACCGGGAGGTGTCCGAAATGGCTATCGTAAGATGTAATCAGGCGAGGGATATTCTGGGACTTCAGGAGATGAACATGCTCCTGGGCGATTTCTTCGGCGTCGACAAATATGGGGAGGAAGACCGATTCATCCGCTGGGCCCCTCGCGTCGACATCCTCGAGCAGGACGGCGGCTATGAGCTCGTCGCCGATCTTCCCGGCCTGAAGAAGGAAGACATCAAGATCGAGATTCAGGACAACATGCTCACCCTCAGGGGCGAGAAGAAGCTCGAAGATGAAAAGAAGGACAAGAACTACCGGCTCTGCGAGCGGTACTACGGCGAGTTCATCCGGACCTTCGCGCTCCCGGAGAACGTCAATCGCGACGGCATCGTCGCCGAGTTCAAGGACGGGGTGCTCAAGCTCGAGATCCCGAAGACCGAAAAGGCGAAGCCGAAACAGATTGAAGTGACGGTATCGTAAGTCTCTGGTCTGCCTCCAGAGAGCCCGGCCGCGCGCAACCCGCGGCCAAGTCGAAGGCGCCCGGCAACGGGCGCCTTTTCTATTCCGGAGGGAAGTTGATCAGTTTGTCCGGGGAAGCGGCGTATCCGTCGCGCGCGGCGGGGGGCTGAGCCCCATGCGCCGCGCGAGGTCGCCGGCGCGCGGATCGGCGCCGGCGGGGGTACCCTCGATCGCGCGGGGCAACCCTTCGAGATAGAAGTCGCGTACTTCGTACGCTCTCTCGATCCATTTGAAGGATTCGTCCAGCTCCCCGAACCCGCCATAGATGCTCGCGAAAAATGTGGGCGGAACATAGCGCCGCTCGGCTCGAGCGCTGAGCTCCGCAAGGATCTTTCGCGCTTCATTCGCCCTGCCCCCTCGAGCGTATCCGTATCCGAGGTATGCGATATCCTCGGGAGTGCTCGTGGGAAGGGCGGCGACGGCCTGCAGCTCGTTGATTGCTTTGTCATACAAGCCCATTTCAATGTGCACGGTGGCGAGCACCGTGCGCGCCATCGCGAAGCTCGAATCCATTTCGATCACCTTTGTGCACTGAGCTTCGGCTTTCTCGTATTGATGCAATGCCAGATACACCATTCCCAGCGACGCGCCGACGGGAAGGGACAGCGGATCGAGTCGCGCCGCGCTCTCGCTCGTCGCGACCGCCTCGTCGTCACGTTTCAGGGTCAAGAGGAGGAGACCATACCAGTGCAGCGCCGTCGCGTACTCCGGATCGAGCGCGATCGCGCGCTTGTACGCCTTTTCGGCTTCGAGCCAGTTCCACTCGTAATGCTGCAGGATGAACGCGAGGGAGACCTGCGCTTCGGCGAGCGTGCTGTCGATCTCGAGCGCTCGAGCGACCGCCGCCTTGGCCTTCGGGAAGACGTCGCGGGGAGCCGCGATGCCGAATGCCGCGAGGACGCTGTAGGAATCGGCCAATCCCGTGTACGCGAGCGCATATGTCGGATCCTTTTC
>JBFYZM010000158.1:0-11609 GCA_041309505.1 Candidatus Krumholzibacteriota bacterium | reverse complement strand
TCGTCGCGGCGTCGAAGACCGGTCTCGTCGTGAACCTCAAGAAGAGCCAGATGCTCTCCCCCGAGGAGATGGCGAACGCCGTCGAGAAGGCGCGCGCCTCGGGCGCCGGGGGGATCATGGTGACGGAGCGGGGGACATTCTTCGGGTACAACAATCTCGTCGTCGATTTCACTGCGTTCCCGCGCATGCGGCCGATCGGCGTGCCGCTCATCTTCGACGCGACCCACTCGCTGCAGCTCCCCGGCGGTCTCGGGAAGCGCTCGGGCGGGCGCCCGGAATACGTCTCCACCCTCGCGCGGGCGGCGGTCGCCTCCGGCTGCGACGGACTCTTCATCGAAACCCACTTCGCGCCCCTCGATTGCAAATGCGACGCCGAGGCGATGCTGCCGCTGCGCGAGCTCAAGAAGCTCCTCGCCGAGACGAAGCGGCTCTTCGATCTCGTGCGCGGCTTCGAAAAATAATCAGAAAAATCCCGAATTCTTCTATTGACCGTATGTACATTTGTGCATACAATTGATATGTGCGGTACGAGTGGGACGGGTGGAAGGCGAAGACTAATTTTGAGAAACACGGCGTCAGATTCTTGGACGCAACGAACGTGTTTCAGGATGCACACTCTACTACGATCCATGATGAATCGCAGGGAGAGGATAGATATACCACCATTGGAAGGGATATGAAGGATCGAATTCTTGTCGTCGTCCATATGTGGCGGGGGCAGCATGTTCGCATCATTTCGGCTCGATTGGCGAATCGAAAAGAGCGCCGGCAATTCGAGGGTTAAATTATGAAGAAACACTATGATTTCAGCAAAGGCGTGCGGGGAGCCATCGATCCATTGCCCCCCGGCAAGTCCCGCATTACCATCAGAATCGATGATGAGATTCTGGACTGGTTCCGCGACAAAGCGGACGAGCAGGGCGGCGGCAGCTACCAGACCATGATAAATGACGCCCTGTGGGATTATATTCGGCGGCGCGACGAAGCGATCGAGGAGAAGCTGCGGCACGTCGTTCGGGAGGAGCTCGCGAGGTACCGGACCAAGACCGGCACGAAGCGTCGAACAAAGTAGTTGATTTCACCGGGGCGAATCCTCCATTCTTGATCGACCAATCCTGGAAAGCACGGACAAAGATGGCTCATAAACAGAAATCAGACGCGGCGGAGTCGAAGCCCCGCGACGTCGAGGAGCTCGGACGCGAGGTCGTCGCCGCGGAGATCTGCGGGCTCGAGGATCTGCGGCGCTCGATCGGCGCCGGGTTCCGGAAGGCCGTGGCGGCTCTCCTCGAATGCCGCGGCAAGACGATCGTGAGCGGCGTGGGCAAGTCGGGGATCGTGGCGCGCAAGATCGCCGCGACGCTGAGCAGCACGGGCACCCCCGCCGTCTATCTCCATCCCGGCGACGCGGTCCACGGCGACATGGGGATGATCACGAAGGACGATATCTTCCTCGCCGTGAGCAAGAGCGGCCAGAACGACGATATCATGAAGCTGCTTCCGTACCTCAAACGGATGAACGTCAGGATGATCGCGATCACGGCGAAGGCCGAATGCCCCCTCGCCCGCGAGAGCGAGATCGTCCTCCTCACGATGGCGGAGAAGGAGGCCTGCCCGATGGACGTCGTGCCGACGACGAGCACGACGGCGGCCATGGTCCTCGGCGACGCCCTCGCCGTCGCGGCGTTCCAGAGCCGCAATTTCAGCAAGGAGGATTTCGCGCGACTCCATCCGAGCGGCGTGCTCGGCAAGCGACTGAGCCTCACCGTCGGCGAGCTCATGCACAAGGGGGACGCGATGCCCCTCATCGGCGTCGATACGCTGCTTCGCGAGGCGCTCTTCGAGATCACGAACAAGAGGCTCGGCTGCGCCGGCGTCACCGACGCCGATGGCCGGCTCGCGGGCATCATCGTGGACGGCGATCTCAGGCGCGTCCTCATCAAGAACCCGCTCGCGCTCGAGATGAAGGTCTCCGGTATCATGACCTCCCCGGCGCGCACGACGCGCGCGGCCGTTCTCGCGGTCGACGCCCTCGCCCAGATGGAGCTGGATCCGCGCGGCGCCGTGACCCAGCTCTTCGTCGTCGACGAGGCCGGACGCCCGGTCGGCCTCATACACATTCACGACATCATCCGCGAGGGGCTCAAGTAGAGCGCAGCCGGCCGGTCGGCGCATTTATCTGGAATTGTGATAATAAGTTAGCCAGTGCTGTTCCCTCCGGGTTCCGGCGATACGCAAAACGGCCCGGGAATCCATCATAACTCCTTATAATTGCTTATTGTTACCTATCATTCCTTATAGTTCCACCTCTTTGGCATAATTGTTGCTTGACAGAGGCGGAATCTTGGATTATAAACCTTTAGGTGAGGCGAAAGATTCGAAGATGGGCAGCCTATCTTTTTATACAAGCGCTCGTGCTGTGCACCCGGCTCGTGCCGCGTCGCAGAGGGCTCGTGTTCTTCGGGTTTCTGGGAGGAATAGCCTACCGGTTCTACCGGAAAGACCGCGAGCGGGCGGTCCGGAATCTCGCCCTCGCGTTTCCCCAGAGCGACCCGGTGATCGTCGCCGCGATGGCGAGAGGTTGTTTCATCGCTCTCGCCCGAAACTCGTACGACGCGCTGCGGCTCATGTATCTGTCGAAGGCGGCGATCCTCCGGCTCTGCACCGTCGAGGGGGAAGAGCACCTGTCGGGCGCGCTCCGTTCGGGGAGAGGCGTCATCGCCGTGACGGGACATATCGGATGCTGGGAGCTGCTGGCCGCCTATTTCTCGTGCAAGGGGTATCCGGTGAGCGTTATTTATAGGGACATGCGGGACCGCAGGCTCGAATCGATGCTCGTGGGAATGAGGCGCCGGCACGGCGTCCAGTCGATCCCGCGCGGGGCGAGCGCGGTGTCCGCCTACAAGGTTCTCAAGCGCGGCGAGATACTGGCGATGCTCATCGATCAGGATATCGACGTCGACGGGCTCTTCGTCCCGTTCTTCGGCGTTCCGGCGCATACGCCGCGCGGGGCGGCCGCGTTCGCGCTGAGGAGCGGCTCGGCCGTCGTGCCGCTCGGGATTCACATGCGGTCCGACGGGAGCCACCATGTGACGGTGCTTCCCGAGCTCGAGAAGCCGCCCGCCGATCTCCCCGAGGGGGAGCGGATCGACGAGCTCACGAGGAGCTGCGCGCGGGCGGTCGAAGGGCTCATCAGGCTGGCTCCGCAGCAGTGGGTATGGTTTCACGATCGCTGGAGGAAGCGGGAAGGGGATTCGAAGGGTAATTGATATGAAACGATTCGGGATATCGAGCCGCGGCGCGCTGATCCTCCTGGCCCTGGGCCTCGCGGCGGCGGCCGTGTCCTGCCAGGGCAGGAACGACGACAAGGGATCGATCGCGACGGCCGACGTGCCGGATCAGGAGTTCTCCGACTTCACGACGCTCGAAAGCGATTCCGCGCTCGTCCGCTGGTCGCTCAAGGCCCCCGTCGCCCGCGTCTACAACGCGCGGAAGCTTCTCGTGACCGACGACCCGCGCATCGAGTTCTTCGACGAGTTCGGGCAGCTCTCCTCCATCCTCACATCCGACAAGGGAGAATACAACCAGGTCACGCACGATCTCACCGCGCTCGGGCACGTCGTGGTCACGAGCGTCGAGGGCTACGTTCTCGAAACGGAGACTCTCGTCTGGGTCGAGAAGCTCGGCGAGATACATTCGGAGGATTTCGTCAAATTCACGAGAGGCTCGGATATTCTCACGGGATACGGGCTTCGCGGAGACCCGGGGCTCCGCGACGTCGAGATCAAGCGGGACGTCAAGGCGTATCTGCGGGACGAAGACGGCGCGCTCAGGGAAGAGATCGAAAAGGACGCCGCGGGGGGTGCGGGGAATGAGTGAAGCGCGCGAAGGAACGGGTCTCTCCTCCGATCGCCTCGTCAAGGTGTACGGCAAACGACGCGTCGTCAACGAGGTCTCGATCGAGGTTTCGAAGGGGGAAATCGTCGGGCTGCTCGGTCCGAACGGCGCCGGCAAGACCACCTGCTTCTACATCCTCGTCGGGATGATCCGCCCCGACGGGGGCTCGGTGAACCTCGACGGCCAGGATATAACGAAGCTCCCCATGTACAAGCGGGCGCGCAAGGGCATCGGATACCTGCCCCAGGAGGCTTCGATATTCAGGCGTCTCTCGGTCGAGGACAACCTCATGGCGATTCTCGAGACGATTCCGCTCTCGAAGGCGGAGCGCAAGCGAAGGCTCGAGGCGCTTCTCGAGGAGCTCGGCATCGCGCACCTGCGGAAGAGCTTCGGGTTTCAGCTCTCGGGCGGCGAACGCCGCCGCGTCGAGATCACGCGGTCGCTCGTCACCGAGCCCTCGTTCATGCTGCTCGACGAGCCGTTCGCGGGGATCGATCCGATCACCGTGCAGGACCTCCAGGGGATCGTGCGGAAGCTCAAGGAGCGCGGCCTCGGAGTCCTCATCACCGATCATAACGTGCGCGAGACGCTGTCGATCACGGATCGCTCCTACATCATGTACGACGGAAAGATCTTGCGTTCGGGAACGGGCGATCAGCTCGCCGCCGACCCGGACATTCGCGAAATATATCTCGGCGAGGCGTTTCGACTCTAAATAAGAACAGGACGGCACCGCAATGGATATGAAAATCGGACTCAATGTCGGGCTGCAGCAGCGTCTCGTGATGACGCCGAAGCTCCAGCAGGCGCTCAAGCTCCTCCAGATGCCGACCCTCGAACTGCAGCAGGTGCTCAAGCAGGAGGTCCTCCAGAATCCGCTCCTCGAGGAAATCGACGACGCGGACATGGAAGCGGACGAGGAAGAGCCCTCCACGGAGGAGCTCGCCGAGCACAAGACGGAGGAGCAGCAGGCCAAGGTCGCCGAGACCGACGCGGAGAGCGAAGAGGCGAAGAAGGAGCGCGTCGATTTCGACGATTACTTCGAGTCGAGCTACGGCCTGGGCGACGGCTTCGCGAACGAGGAGGAACGGGAGGATTTCGTCGAGCGCGTTCCCATCGCGAAGCAGAGCTTCGTCGAATATCTCATGAGCCAGATGCGGCTCGTCACCGAGGACGTGAAGACGCTCCAGGTCGGCGAGTACATCGTCGGAAGCCTCGACGATTCGGGTTACCTCACGGCCGGTCTCAAGGAGATCGCCGATTCGTGCCGCACGACCGAGGAGGAAGTCGAGCGCGCGCTCAAAATGATCCAGACCTTCGATCCGATCGGGGTCGGCGCGCGCGATCTCAAGGAATGCCTCCTCATCCAGCTCGAGGCCAAGGGCATGGGCGACACCCTCGCCGCGCGCATCGTCCGCGACCACTTCGAGGAGTTCAAGCAGAAGAAGTACCTGGATCTGAGCAAGGCGCTCAAGGTGTCCATGAAGGAGATACAGGAAGAGTCGCACGTCATCGGCAAGCTGAACCCGAAACCCGGCCTCGACATTCTCATCGACGAGCCGAAATACGTCATCCCGGACCTCGTCGTCGATCTCATCGGCGACCGCTACATCATCTCGCTCAACGACCGGAACATTCCGCGACTCAGGATCAGCCAGTCGTACCGCGACGAGCTCCAGCAGAACGTCGAGCTCGACACCGAGGCGAAGGATTTCATCCAGAGCCGCCTCAAGAACGCGAAGTGGCTCATCCAGACGATCGAGCAGCGCCGGCGAACGATGATCAAGGTGATGGAGGCGATCGTCGAGGAGCAGAAGGAGTTCTTCGAGAAGGGGGCGGCGTTTCTCAGGCCGCTCACCCTCCAGCAGGTCGCGAGCAGGATCAACATGCACGAGTCGACCGTGAGCCGCGTGACGACGAACAAGTACGTCCAGACGCCCCGCGGCGTCTACGAGCTCAAGTATTTCTTCAGCTCGAGCCTGAGCACCGAGGACGGCGACGAGGTGTCCGCGAAGAGCGCCAAGATGAAGATAAAGGGCATCATCGCCAAGGAGGACACGCGAAGACCCTTGAGCGATCAGAAGATCGCGGATATACTGAAGAAGGACGGTCTCATCATCGCGCGCAGGACCGTCGCGAAGTACCGGGAGCAGCTCGGCGTGCTTCCGGCCAGGCATCGGAAACAGTACTGAGCATAACCGAACGCAGGGTTATCGATAATACATGACTGTATCGACCAAGTCTCGCCGGACCGAGCGCCTTCCCGCATGGCTGCAGAGGAGAATTCCCCTGCTCGGCGAATGCGGCCCGGTCGAGGGTATCGTCCGCGCGAACAATCTTCACACGGTGTGCAGCGAAGCGTTGTGTCCGAACCGGGCCGAATGCTGGTCGCAGCGGCGGGCGACCTTCCTCATCCTCGGCGGCGTGTGCACGCGGGGGTGCCGCTTCTGCGCGGTCTCCCGGGGCGCGCCGGATCCCCTCGATCCGGAAGAGCCGGCGCGGATCGCGAAGGCTGCGAGCATGATGAACCTCGAAACCGTCGTCGTGACCTCCGTCACGAGGGACGATCTCGAGGACGGAGGGGCGCTCGCTTTCGCCGCCACGGTGCGCGCGCTCAAGCGCCTCGAGAAGCCGCCCGTCGTCGAGGTTCTCGTCCCCGATTTCGGCGGCAGCCGCGAGTCGCTCGCCGCCGTTCTCGCCGCGGGCCCCGAGATTCTCTCTCACAACGTCGAAACGGTGCGCCGCCTGTACGCGAAGGCGCGCAGGGGCGCCGATTACGATCGATCCTTGTTCCTTCTTTCGGAAGCGAAACTGATTCGCCCGGAGGTCGTCACGAAGTCTTCGTTGATACTCGGGCTGGGCGAAACGACCGAGGAGGTGCTGGAAACCTTTCGGGATCTGAGACGTTCGTCGGTCGACTGCCTGACGGTCGGCCAGTATTTGCGTCCGGGAATCGAGCAGATCCGCGTTCGGAGCTATATCCCGCCCGAACGCTTCGACCGGTACAGGGAAGAGGCGCTCGCACTGGGCTTCCGCGACGTGGTCGCCGGGCCGCTCGTGCGGAGCTCGTATCGGAATGTCCGCCTCGGTCCCCCGGCAGGGATAACGGCAGAGCGAAGGGTAGAAGATGCGAGGAGGTAACGCATGGAGCTGAAGACGACGGCGCGGCATTTTGAAGCGACTCCCGAGCTCGTCACGTTCACCGAGAACAAGATACGGAAGCTGAAACGGTTCTGGGATCAGATACTCAACGTCGAGGCGATCATGTCGGTGGAGAAGTTCCGGCACATCGCCGAGATCAAGGTCCACGTGAACGGCCACGATTTCTCCGCCAAGGAAGAATCGGACGACATGTACGCCTCGATCGAGAAAACGGTGAAGAATCTCGAGAAGCAGATGAAGAAGTTCAAGGGGAAGCTCGTCCTCAACGCCCACGGGCACCGCAAGGGTGTCTTCAAATCGGAGACCCTCGAGAAGGTGATCGGCTCGGCGAGCATCGGCTCGACCAAGGGGCTCGAGATCATCGAGGAGGTCGCGCACGGCATCCGCGAAACGAGCGTCGAGGCCGCGATCGTTCTGATGGAGGACGAAGAGCACAACTTTATGCTGTTCAACAACGCCGAATCGGGTAAACTGAGCATCGTGTACCGGCGGGCGGACGGCAATTACGGATTGATCGAGAAATTCTAGGACGGTTTCGAATCGCAGGCGGTGAGTATGGAGGATTCCCTTCGATACGTGTACCCGGTCGATCAGTTCTATAACGAATGCAAGGACGAGTTCAAGCTCGAGGTCCTGACCCCGAGCCTCGCGAGCCCGATTCAGATAACGGTGCCCGACATACACCGGCCCGCGTTCGCCCTCACCGGATTCATGGAGTTCTTTCTCCACGAGCGGATCCAGCTCATCGGCGAGACCGAAACGGTGTACCTGTCGTCGCTCGACCGGGCCCGGCAGCGCGAGGCCCTGATGCGGATCTTCTCGAAACCCCTCTGCTGCATCATCATAACGAAGGGACTCGAGCCGATTCCGGACCTCGTTCCGCTCGCGACCGAGCACGGCATTCCGGTGATCCGCACGGCGTTCTCGACGACGCCGTTTCTCCACATGCTCGCCGATCATCTCGAGGACGTTTTCGCGCCCCGCATGTCGGTTCACGCCTCCCTCGTCGACGTGTACGGGGTCGGGCTCCTGTTCTCGGGCCAGAGCGGAATCGGGAAGTCCGAGATAGCGCTCGACCTCGTCGAGCGGGGGCACCGGCTCGTCGCCGACGACGTCGTCGAGATCATCAGGCGGGGTAACGTGATCATCGGGAAGGGCTCCGAGCACCTGCGGCATTTCATGGAGATCCGCGGCATCGGGATCATCAACGTGATGGACATCTTCGGCATCCGCTCCGTGCGCGTGCAGAAGCGCATCGAGGTGGAGGTGCGCCTCGAGGTCTGGGATCCGAAGAAGGATTGGGACCGGCTCGGACTCGACGAAAAATACGTCGATTTCCTCGGAACGAAGATCCGGCAGGTCGTCATCCCGATCTATCCGGGCAAGAACATCACGGTTATCGCGGAGAGCATCTCCCTCAACCATATGCTCAAGGTGTACGGCATCGACGCCGCGAAACGGTTCAACAAGCAGCTCATCGACATGATGGAGAGCGATCGCAAGACACGGCGATACCTCAAGTACGACACGGAATGAGCGACGAAAAACACAGCGAACGCACAACCGGCATCGTCGTCACGCACGGAAAGCTCGCCGAGGAGCTCGTCCGGACGGCGGAGCTCATCGTCGGCGCGCAGGAGGATCTCTACGCCGTTTCGGGCTCCGATCTGTGCGACGAGAGCGTCATCGGTAAGATACGCGAAATCCTCGCGCGGCGCGAGGACGCCCGCGTGATCGTATTCGTCGACTACTTCGGAGGCTCCTGCTGCATCAACAGCGTTCGCGCGGTCGACGGAGAGACGGGGATCAAGGTCATGAGCGGCGTCAACCTGCCCGTCCTGCTCGCCTTCGCGACGAAGCGGGGCACGATGCCGTTCGACGAGATGATCGATCACCTCATCCGCCGCGGCCGCGAGAGCCTGAAGGTGATCGATCTCTGAAGGGGAGCGAAAACCCGCATGATCGTGCTGTTCAGGGTCGACGATCGTCTCATCCACGGACAGGTCGTTCTCGGATGGGGGGCCGTTCTCAAGCCCGACAGGATCCTCCTCGCGGACGATCTCGTCGCCTCGAACGAATGGGAGAGGGATCTCTACGCCTCCGCGGCGCCTCCCGAAATCAAGGTTTCGATACTCGCCATGCCCGAAGCGGCGGCGCAGCTCAAGGCCGGCGTCTTCGACGGGGAAAAGGTGATTCTCCTCGTGAAGCATCCGCGCAGCGTTCTTTCCCTCATGGATCTCGGTCTTCCCGTGAGCGAGGTCAACGTCGGCGGGATCCATTACCGCGAGGGAAGGGAAAAGATCGTCGAGAACGTCTATCTCGACGCCGAGGAGCGGGGCATCATGCGGGAGCTCGTGAAGCGAGGGGTGACGCTCGACGGGAGGGCGCTTCCGTCGAGCAAGCCGGTAACGCTCAATTCCCGGGTCGTATAGCCGCCGCGACGAGCCACGCGGCCGCCGGGACGGGCCGCAGAACCGCCGCGACGGATCGTGCAGCCGCCTTGAAAGGAGCGCCCGAGCGACCATGAATCCCGTGCTTTCCGCTTCGCTCCTCGCCGGCGCGCTCGCGCTGGATAACCGGTCCTCGCTCCGGCTCATGGTCTCCCAGCCGGTGTGCGCCGGGCTGCTCGCGGGATTCGCGCTCGGCAATCCGCGCGAAGGCCTGCTCGCCGGAGCAGTTCTCCAGGCGATGTTCCTCGGCATGATCCCGGTGCGCGGAATCGGCATGAGCGATCTCGCGCTCGGGGGCGTAGCGGTCTCCTCGCTCTATATCCTCGCCCTGCGGTCGGCGTCAGTCGATCCCGCGGCGAAGGGGCTCGTGCTCCTCATTTCGCTCGGCGCCTCTCTCGGCGTCGCCGCGGCGGGGCGTTTCGCGTACCGCCTCGGGGAGAGCAGGGCGCACGTTTTCACCGGCGCGGCGCTCGGGCTCGCCGGCAGGGGCCGTTTCGCGCTCGCCTCCGCGGTCCATTTTTCGACGCTCGCGATACATTTCGCCGTCGGTTTCGCCGTCACGGCGGCGGTCGTGCTCGCGGGAGTGCCGGCGGTCGCATGGCTCGCGGGAGCCGTGTGGGGAACATGGGCCGAGCCGCTCAAGGGGCTGCCGGCGCTGCTGCCGTTCATCGGAGCGGGCTCGCTCCTCGCGCTCAATCTCGGGAGGGTGCGCGGCTTTCTCTTTCTGGCCGGATTCTGCACCGTGATGCTGGTGCTGGTGTTCAGGAGCTGAAATGGAGAATGATCGCCGGAGCGAAGGGGTCTGGGTCGAAACGGGGGACGCGCTTCCCGCCCGGCGAGGATCGCGCGCGGCCTTCGTGAAGGAGCACGGAAACGCGATCTGGAGGCTTTTCTTCATCCAGAGCTCCCGCAACGACCGGACGCTCGACGGGCTCGGCTTCTTCTCGATCGTCGAGCCGTTCCTGTCGAAATGCTCCCGGCCGGGGGAGGACGCGAAGGCTTTCGCGCGCCGTCACCTCGGGTATTTCAACGCGGGTCTCTACCTCTCGTCCGCCGTCGCGGGGGTCGTCGTCAACCTGGAGCGGAAACGAGCCCGGGGCGAACCGGTCGCCGTCGAGCGGATCGAGAGCGTCAAAGCGGCCCTATCCTCCGCCCTCGCCGCCCGGGCCAACTATTTCTTCGACGCGCTTCTCGTTCCCCTCGGATTGACAATCGCGAGCATATCTGCTATGTATGGTTCGTACGCCGGACTGATAGCCTTCCTCGTGCTATACAATATTTATCACTTCCAATCCCGGATTGGCGGATATTGCAGAGGGGTCGAGTTGGGCGAGGGTGTGGGGGGGGCGTTCGTCGCCAGGCTCTACCGGGAAGAGCGATTGATCGGCGGGTGCGCGGCTTTTGCGGCGGGGGTATTCGCCGCGCTGCTGTTCCTGAGGGCCCGTGACGCGGGCGGCGCCCGTTTCGTCGTCTGGGGCGCCGTCGTGTGCGCCGCCTCGGCGGCCCTCGCGAAAAGGCCCTCGTTTGTCCGTACCGTAGCCGTTTTGGCCGCCGCGACGGCGCTATTCCTGGTTATCGGGGGAATCGTGTCATGATCACAGGCAGCGCCAGGGTCAAGAACAAGAACGGCATTCATCTGAGGCTCGCCGGCGAGCTCGTCAAGGCCGCGGCGAAGTTCCATTCCCATATAACCGTCGCGAAGGACGGGCAGGAAGTGGACGCGAAGAGCATACTGGGGGTGGCGGGGCTCGGGGCCGAGAACGGGGCGGAGCTCGCGTTCAAGGCCGAGGGCGAGGACGAACGGCAGGCGATCGATTACCTCGTCGATCTCGTCGACAACCAGTTCGCGCAGGAGACCAACTAGTGAACGACGCGAAAAACGATACCAGCGAGATGACCTTCAACGGCATCCCCGCCTCTCCGGGCATCGCCTTCGGCGAAGCGTTCGTCGTCAACGTCGAGGATCTGCCCGTCGAGGAGGAGCATATCGCCGCCGGGCGGATCGACGCCGAGATCGAGAGGTACCGGGAGGCCCTCGCGCGGACGGAAAAGGAGCTGCAGAAGCTCGTCGGCTCGCTCGAGGAGGAGATCGGCGAGGAGCAC
>JBFYZM010000157.1:0-5195 GCA_041309505.1 Candidatus Krumholzibacteriota bacterium | reverse complement strand
GAATCAGCGGCAGGACCCGCGTATCGGGTTTTTTGACCGCTGGAGCGTTTTCACTTGAAGCCGGACGAGGCATGCCGTATCATGGCTTTTCCATTCTGGAACGAGCGAATACAAGATCGATTCAATCCACTCCACATCAGGAGGTGGCGGTGTGAAGGTCAGTGTCCCTCTCAGCGAACTCAGTCATAAAATGAACGCCATATCGAGCGTCGTCCCGGGAAAAACGACGATGCCGATTCTCTCGACCGTTCTGATGAGCGCGGAGAACGGGATATTCAGCATATCGGCGACCGACCTCGATATCTCGGTGACGTCGAGGGTCAACGGGACCGTCGCGGAAGAGGGCAAAATCGCGGTGCCGGCGAAGAAGCTCGCCGAGATCGTGAAGTCGCTGGCAGGGGAAGAGGTCTCGCTCGATGCGGAAGGGGAGAAGCTGACGCTCTCGTGCGGCAAGAGCAGGTTCGTCATAAACGCGCGCAGCGCGGAGGATTTTCCGAAGCTCCCGAAACAGGAAGGCAAGACGTCGTTCTCGATAGATCCCGAGATCATCGGCGCGCTCGTTCTGAAGACGACGTACGCGGTGTCGGGCGATCTCACGAGACCCGCGCTCTGCGGCGTGCTGTGGGAGGTCGACCGAAAGGGAATCTCGATGGTGGCGACCGACGGGCACCGGCTCGCGAAGGTCGAAATCGCGATGGACCTCGGAAGCGTTCAGAAGATGGACGTTATCGTTCCGCCGAAGGCGCTCGGGACGATGCGAACCTATTCCGAGGGAGAGAAAGAGGTGCGGATCTCGATCGGCGAGAACAGCATCAGCTTCGACATGAAGGATACGACCATATATTCGCGGCTCCTCGAAGGACCGTTCCCCAATTATCAGAGAGTCATTCCCGCGAAGAACGAAAAGGAGCTCGTCGTATCGCGCTCCGCCCTGCAGGAGGCCACGAAACGAGTTTCCATCCTCTCCGACACGCTCACCAAGCAGGTCGTCTTCTCGATCGGCAAGGCGAAGCTCATGCTGAATGTCAGCACGCAGGAGCTCGGCGAGGCGCGCGAGGAAATCGATGCCTCCTTCTCGGGAGAGGCCATGGACATCGGCTACAACGCGAACTACGTTCTCGACATTCTTCGGACCATCGACGCCGAAGAGATCGTTTTTCTTCTCGACCGGCCCGACAACGCGGCCGTCGTGAAGCCCGCGAGCGAAGGCGGGAACCTGAAGCAGACCTGCATCATCATGCCCTTGAGGATAGGGTGACCGACGGGTGAAGGGGGCGGGGGTGACGGCGGGTGATCGTTCGGGGCGTCGACGTCGTTAATTTCCGCAACATCGCGAAAGCGGAGCTTTCCTTCTCGCCCACGTTCAATCTCATCGCGGGGAGGAACGCGCAGGGCAAGACGAACCTCCTCGAGGCGATCTATCTCTTTTCCCTGGGACGCTCCTTCCGGACGCGGAGCCTCGACGAGGTAATCCGCTTCGGCGAGGAATATTTCTTCGCGAGACTCCAGGGGAGGAGCGACGCGGGGGTCGATTTCACGATCGAGGCGGGAGCCGAGCGGGGGGGGAGGACGAAGGTGTCGAGCGACGGGAAGAAGGCCTCCGGCCTCGCGGAGATCGTCGGGATCATACCGGGGGTCATTTTCGTCGCCGAGGATATTCTTCTCGCGTCCGGCCCGCCCGCGCTCAGGCGGGCGTACCTCGATTATACGGCGGCGCAGATTTCCCCCCGGCACCTCCAGGGGATCAAGGAGTACCGCGGGGCGCTCAGGCAGCGCAACGCCCTTCTCGAGCGCGCCGCGCGGGATGGCGGCGCCCCCGCAGGCATCGAGCCGTGGGACGCCATGCTCGCCGAAAAGGGGGCGGCCGTGGTGCGGATGCGCCTCGAGGCGATGCGGGATCTGGAGGCGCGGGCCCGAACGCTCCTCGACGAGATCCTGGGGGACGCGGCCGGCTTCGGCATGCGGTATGTCTGCTCCTTCAATCATTCGGGAAAGGATCCCGCCGAGGCGCTCCGGGAAGCGCTCTCGAGGGTCCGGGAGGCGGAACGGCGGAGAGGCTACACGATGGCCGGGCCGCACTTCGACGACGTGCAGATATTTCTCGAGGAGTCCGAGATCAGGCGCTTCGGCTCGCAGGGGCGCAAGCGCCTCGCGGCCCTGGTGCTCAAGCTCTCCCAGGCGCTCACCATCCTCGACAAGCGCGGGGAGAAGCCGGTCGTTCTCCTCGACGATATCTTTTCAGAGCTCGACGGCCGGACGGCGGAGCGCGTGAGGGAGCACCTTGCGGACAGCTACCAGAGCTTCATCACGACGCCGCGACCGGAGGAATTCGGCAGCGCCGGCCCGAGCGCCGCGCGCTTCACTGTCGAAGAGGGGGCAATTACGCCGCTGGGGTAACCGTGCCGCGCGGGTCCTGTCGGCGATTGCACCCCGCAGGTGCTCGCTCGCAAAGCTCGCTGCGCCCCCTGCGGGGGCCCCATCGCCGCCACCCGCGCGCGGCTTGTCCCTCGGCAAGCGCCCCGGATAGCGGGTGACGCTGAGGGGGTCCCCGCGCTGCGCGCAGCTCGCGGCGCGAGCGAGCGAGCGCGGGGAAGAATCAGCGGCAGGACCCGCGTATCGGGCCTGAGCGAGCAACCGCGCAACGAGTGAAAAAATGCTCCCGGCGGAGAGTATTTTTAGTATATTTTTGCCGCGTTTGTTCGTAAAATTCCATATCCGCAGGGAGGTGCGCTTCACCGTGGATACGAAATCATCCGCGAGGGTCGGGGACATCCTCCCCCGCGTGCTCGAGCTTTTGGGGCTCGACAACAGGTTCGAAGAGGTGAAGCTCATGCGGGGATGGGCGGAGGTGGTGGGGCCCGTGATCGCGCAGAAGAGCCGCCCGCGGATGCTGAAGGACGGCATCCTCATCATAGAAGTCGAGAACAGCGTCTGGATGCAGGAGCTCTGGTTTCACCAGAAACAGATCATCGAGCGCATCAAGAAGGAATATCCGAAGGTCGACGTCAAAGGCATTCGGCTCGAGATCGAAAGGGAGAACAGATAACGGATGAGCCAGGATTATACCGCAAAAGGGATTCAGGTTCTCAAGGGGCTCGAAGCCGTGCGCAAGCGCCCGGCGATGTACATCGGCTCCACCGACCTGCACGGCCTTCACCACATGATCTACGAGGTCGTGGACAACTCGATCGACGAGGCGATGGCGGGGCATTGCGACCAGATCGACATCTCGATCCAGACGGAAGGCACCGTCACCGTGATCGACAACGGCCGAGGGATTCCCGTCGATATCCACCCGACGCAGAAGCGGCCCGCCGTGGAGGTCGTGCTCACGATGCTCCACGCGGGGGGGAAGTTCGATCACAAGAGCTACAAGGTTTCGGGTGGGCTGCATGGCGTCGGCGTCTCCGTCGTCAACGCGCTCTCCGAGTGGCTCGAGGTCGAGATATGGCGCGAGGGGAAGGCCTACACGCAGCGCTACGAGCGCGGCGTGCCCGCGTACGACCTCAAGACCGAGACCCAGACGGGGAAGAAAGACCGCCGGGGAACCCGCGTGACCTTCTATCCCGACAAGGAGATCTTCGCGACGACGGAGTTCAGCTTCGACACGCTCTCGCAGCGCTTCCGCGAGCTCGCGTTCCTCAACAAGGGGATCAAGATCAATTTCGAGGACCAGCGGACGAACAAGAAGCACGAGTTCCAGTATTCGGGAGGCATCGTGTCGTTCGTCAAGTTCCTCAATCAGAACAAGGAAGTCCTCCATTCGCCGCCGATCTACATCGAGGACAAACGCGAAGACTTCGAGCTCGAATGCGCGATCCAGTACAACGACGGCTACGCCGAGAGCATCTTCGCCTTCGCGAACAACATCAACACGATCGACGGGGGCACGCACCTCATCGGGTTCAAGGCCGGGCTCACGCGCACGCTCAACAACTACGCCGCGAAAGAGGCCATGTTCAAGAAGGAGAAAATGGCCCTGACGGGGGACGACATCCGCGAAGGCATCGCCGCCGTCATCAGCGTGAAGCTCCCCGACCCGCAGTTCGAGGGGCAGACGAAGGGGAAGCTCGGGAACAGCGAGATCAAGGGCTACGTCGAAAGCGCCGTCGGCCAGAGGCTCTCCG
The DNA here is from genome assembly GCA_041309505.1 of Candidatus Krumholzibacteriota bacterium. GTDB lineage: Bacteria > Krumholzibacteriota > Krumholzibacteriia > Krumholzibacteriales > Krumholzibacteriaceae > SSS58A. Next base: position 1,068 of record JBFYZM010000157.1, on the reverse strand, counting down.
AATACCTCGAGGAGCATCCGCCCGTCGCGCACAAGATCGTCGACAAGGCGCTCCAGACGGCGCGCGCGCGGGACGCGGCGCGCAAGGCGCGCGATCTCGTGCGGCGCAAGAGCGCGCTCGAGTCGACGACGCTTCCCGGGAAGCTCGCCGATTGCTCGCTCGGGGACCCGACCCAGTGCGAGATCTACCTCGTCGAGGGGGATTCGGCGGGAGGCTCGGCGAAGCAGGGGCGCGACCGGCGCTTCCAGGCGATCCTCCCGCTCCGCGGGAAGATTCTCAACGTCGAGAAGGCCCGGCTCGACAAGATCCTCTCGAACGAAGAGGTCATCACGGTCATCACCGCGCTCGGCACGGGCGTCGGCGAGGAGGATTTCGACATCGCGAAGGCGCGCTACCACAAGATCATCATCATGACCGACGCCGACGTCGACGGGGCGCACATCCGGACGCTCATCCTCACCCTCCTGTTCCGGCACCTGCCCGAGCTCGTGAAACAGGGATACGTGTACATCGCGCAGCCGCCGCTCTATCGCCTCAAGAAGGGCGCCGACGAGCGGTACGCGTACGACGACAAGGAAAAGGACAAGATTCTCAAGGAGCTCGGCGGGAGCAAGGGCGTGTACCTGCAGCGGTACAAAGGCCTCGGCGAAATGAATCCCGATCAGCTCTGGATGACGACGATGGACCCCGAGAGGCGCACGATCCGCAAGGTCACCCTCGAGGACGCGGTGGAGGCGGACCACATCTTCACGATTCTCATGGGGGACGCGGTCGAGCCGCGCAAGAAGTTCATCGTCGATAACGCGCTCTCGGTGCGCAATCTGGATATTTGACGGAAGAGGAGCAGGGAATGGACATCGGCCGCCAACGGATCATACCGGTCTACATAGAAGACGAAATGCAGACGAGCTACCTCGATTACTCGATGAGCGTCATCGTTTCCCGCGCGCTCCCCGACGTTCGCGACGGCCTCAAGCCGGTCCACCGGCGGATCCTGCTCGCGATGAACGACCTCGGCATCGCGCACAACAAGCCGTACCGCAAGTCCGCGAAGCTCACCGGAGACGT
>JBFYZM010000156.1:0-14849 GCA_041309505.1 Candidatus Krumholzibacteriota bacterium | reverse complement strand
GTGTGCTCTTCCGATCTTGGAGATGCAGAACGAAGAGTTGCGGCGCGTGCAGGAGGAGCTGGAAGAATCCCGCACCAAGTATTTCGATCTCTACGATCTCGCCCCGGTCGGGTACTTGCTGCTCGGGGCGCAAGGGCTGATTCTGGAAGCCAATCTCACCGCGGCGAAATTGCTCGGCGTGGCGAAATCCCAGCTGGTTAAAAAGCCGGTGACGCGTTTCATCGTCAGGGAAGATCAGGACACGTACTATCTGCACTACAAGAAGCTTCTTGAAACACGCGAGCCGCAAATGTGCGAGCTGCGGATGGCGAAAAAGGACGGCACCCCGTTCTGGGTGCAGCTGGACGCGAACCTCGTTCGCGACGCCGCAAGCGGCGCTCCCCTCTGCCGCCTCGGCATGAGCGACGTCTCGGCGATCAAACAGGCCGAAGAGGAATCGCGTCAAGCAGAGGCGTCGGTTGAAGAGGCGAACCGCGAGCTCCAGCGCATGTTCGCGCGCGAACAGAACCTCGCCCGCATCGATGCGCTCACAGGTATGAACAACCGCCGCTACTGGTTCGAGCTCGCCGAGCACGAATTCGAGGTCGCCGCGCGCTACCGCCAGCCTCTTTCCGTGATTCTGTTCGACATCGATCACTTCAAGCTCGTCAACGACGTGTTCGGGCACGCGGTGGGCGATCAGATCCTCGAGCGCGTCGCGCAAGCCGCGCAAGCCGCGCTCCGTTCGGCGGATGTGATCGGGCGCTATGGCGGCGAGGAAGCCGTCGTCGCGCTGCCGATGACGACCGCGTCGCAGGCGCACGCCGTCGCGGAGCGCATCCGCGCGGGAATCGCCGCGATCCGCGTGCCGACGCCACAAGGGGACGCGACGGTCACGCTCAGCGTCGGCATCGCCGAAATGCTGCTCGCGCCTGCCGCGGCGCGTTTCGGCGGGGACGATTCGATCGAGCGCGTCATCCAGCGCGCGGACGAGGCGATGTACGCGGCGAAACGAACCGGGGGCAACCGGACCGAGACGTGGTCCGCGCCTCGGCCCGCCCCGGAGGAAACGAGCAGGAGCAGGGACGCCGCTCACTAAGGGTGAACGGCGAACGGAAGGATACGATGACGGCGAATGGCAAGCCCCGGGAAGGCTCTCTGGAAGATTCAGGAAGCGCCGATTTGCGTCAGCAGGCGGAAGCGCACCTGAGGAAACAACCCGCCGACCGCGACAGAATCCCTGCCGAAGACGCGCGCCGCATGCTCCGCGAACTGCAAGTGCACAAGATCGAACTGGAGATGCAGAACGAGGAGCTGGCGCGAGCGCGAGCCGAGGTGGAAGCGCTTCTGCGTCGATATACCGATCTGTACGACTTCGCCCCGGTCGGCTACTTGACCTTGACGCGCGACGGCACGATCCATCAGGCCAATCTGGCCGGCGCGAACCTGCTGGGCCTGACGCGCGGCGAGCTGATCGATCGGCGGCTCGGAGTGTTCGTTTCCGTCGAGTCGCGTCCCGTCTTCAGCGCCTTCCTCGAGAAAGTATTTTCGAGCGGCGGGAGCAAGGAAAACTGCGAGGTGGCGCTCGTGAAAGACGGCCCCGATGCGCTCTGGGCGCACCTGGAAGCCAGCACGGAAGATAAACAGGAATGCCGAGCCGTCGTGGTGGACATCACCGAACGCAAGCGGGCGGGAGAAGCGCTGCGCCGGCGCCTCGCCGAGCTCGAAGCCCTGCACTCGGTCTCGGCCTCGCTACGCGCCGCGCAGACCCGCGACGAAACCCTGCCCATTCTGCTCGACAAGACACTGGCCGCGCTGGATACCGACGCCGGCATCATCTGGCTCTATTATCCGGACGGCGACGAGCTGCGCGCGGCTGTCGCCCGCGGCTGGTTTCAGCAATTGGGTGAATCTCCGATGAAGCCAGGCGACGGCGTCGCCGGTGCGGTCTTCGCCAGCGGGCAGATGCACCTCTCGGCGGAATTCGCCAGCGATCCGCTGGTTCGTCAGCCGGCTGCCGGTCCGATTCCCGCGGGCTGGGGCGGAGTCTGTCTGCCCATCCGCACCGGCGGGATCGCGGTCGGCGTGCTGTTCGCCTCCGTTCCGCTCCCCCGTCAAATCACGCCCGAACAGGTCAGTCTGCTCGAGTCGTTGACCGAAATAGCCGGGGCCGCCCTGCACCGTATGAGCCTGCACGAGGCGACCGTGTGCCAGCTCGATCAGCTTCAGGCCATGCACCGGGTAGACCAGGCCATCGCCGCGAGCATGGACTTGCGCCTGATGCTCGGTATCCTGCTGGGGCATGTCGCCACACAACTGAAGGTGGATGCCGCCGACGTCCTGCTGCTCGATCAGAATACGCTGACGCTCGAGCACGCCGCCGGGCGCGGGTTCCGCACGCGCGCCGCGGAGGGCGCGCGCGTCCCTCTGGGAGAGAGTCTCGCCGGGCGCGCCGCGCTCGAGCGCCGCGCGATTCGAATTGACGATCCCGCGAAGATACAGGAGAGTCCCCAGTTCGCCGCGCTCTGGGCCGGCGAGGGATTCGCCGCCTATCACGGCGTGCCGCTCATCGCCAAAGGGCAGGTCAAAGGCGTGCTGGAAGTTTTTCACCGGACGCCGCTTGCCGCCGGGCGGAACTGGATCGGCATCTGCGAAACGCTGGCGGATCAGGCGGCAATCGCCATCGACAACGCCCAGCTCTTCGACGACCTGCAGCGCTCCAACGTGGACCTGGCGCTGGCTTACGACGCCACCACCGAAGGATGGTCGCGCGCTCTCGATCTGCGCGATAGAGAGACCGAAGGCCACACCCTTCGAGTCACCGAAATGACGATGCGGCTGGCGAAAGCCATGGGCGCCGGCGCGGACGAGCTCGTCAACATCCACCGCGGCGCGCTCCTGCACGATATCGGCAAGCTGGGCGTGCCGGACGGCATTCTGCGCAAGCCCGGGCCGCTGACGGAGGACGAATGGAAGTTGATGTGCCAGCACCCGCAATTTTCGTACGATATGCTGGCGCCTATCGCTTTTCTGCGGCCCGCGCTGGATATTCCCTACTGTCACCACGAGAGGTGGGACGGCACGGGCTACCCGCGCGGCCTGAAGGGCGAGCAGATTATGCCGGCGGCGCGGCTCTTCGCGGTTGTGGACGTATGGGACGCGCTGATGAGCGACAGGCCTTATCGGGAAGCCTGGCCTGAAGAAAAGGTGCTCGAGCACATCCGCTCGCGGGCCGGAACTCATTTTGACCCGGAGGCCGTGGAATTGTTCCTGAGAGTGGTAAACGAAGACGCGAAGCGCGCGAGCTGACACCGGCCCGAACCCGATGCGGCCGGCCGTCGTTCCGCGCACGGGCAACGACGGGGGCCCGGCTTACAGAGACACAATAGTAACCTTTGATAATATTGGTGCAGTGCGCTAATATTTTTTCATACTATTGATTCGAATTGGAGAACCTGAAATGAATAGTCCGAAGATGCTCGGGGCGCTTATGCTGCTCGGAGCGCTGACGATCGGCAGAAACGGATCGGCGGCGTCCGGTGATTCTCCTGCGCCCTTCGAGATCAGAGTCGAGGGAGAGCTCGTCTGGCAAAGCCGGAATGAGGTTCAGATACCGAACAATGCCGGCGGCACGAGATTTTCACTCGTCGATGTGCTGGGCAGCGGGCCCTATCCGGTGGCGCGCGCCTATATCACCTGGAATATTAACGAACGGCATAGCTGCAGAATCCTGCTCGCTCCGTTGTCCATCACGGGCAACGGCGTTCTCGATGCGCCGGTCGATTTTGCGGGGGGGGCTTTCGCCGCGGGCGTTCCGGTGACGGCGACGTACCGGTTCAATTCGTGGCGTGCCACGTACCGATACCGGTTCAGGCACGGGGAGAGCGCCTCGTGGTGGGTCGGATTCACCGCGAAGATTCGGGACGCGAAGATCCAGCTCGATCAGGAGGGGGTGATGGCGCGCAAGACCGACATCGGATTCGTCCCCTTATTGCATCTCGCGGGATCGTACCGGCTGGGGGAGCGATGGCAACTGGCGCTCGATCTCGACGCTCTCGCCGGAGGACCGGGCAGGGCGGAAGACGTCGCTCTCGAGATCCGGTACACGGCGGGCGATCGCTGGCGGTTCTCCGGCGGCTATCGAACGGTCGAGGGTGGGGCGGATGTCGATGAAGTGTACAACTTCGCATGGCTTCACTATGCGGTGCTTTCCGCGGAAATGAGATTCTAGATCCGCGGCTCGAAAGAAGGACGAAGGAAGAGCAGCGCGATGGGCACTGATTTCTCCAACGTGTACGACGATCACGCGCGCTCCGAGGCGTACGCGAAGCTCGAGTTCCCCGGCACCTACTACCTCGCGTTCCGGGATCTGCCCGCGATCATCGGAGAGCACGTCCGGGGCGCGAAGGCCGTCGATTTCGGGTGCGGCACGGGACGTTCGACTCGCTTCCTGCGCGAGCTCGGCTTTGACGTCGTCGGCCTCGATATCTCGGAGCCGATGCTCGTGCGGGCGCGCGAGCGCGACCCCCGGGGAGAGTATCGGCTCGTGCCGGACGGCGACCTCGGCGAGCTCGAAGCGGATACGTACGATCTCGTCCTGTCCGCGTTTACCTTCGACAACATTCCCACGATGGAAAAGAAAGTCGCGCTCTTCCAATCCCTGAGGCGGTGTCTGAAAGCCGGCGGACGGATCGTGAGCCTCGTGTCATCTCCGGACATTTACGTCAACGAGTGGGCTTCGTTCTCCACGAAGGATTATCCCGAGAATCGGAACGCGCGGTGCGGCGACAGGGTGCTCATCGTGATGCTCGACGTCGAGGACCGGCGGCCTGTGGAGGATATCGTCTGGACGGACGAAGGCTACCGCGACGTGTACGAGCGCGCGGGGCTGAAGCTGATAGAGACCCGCAGGCCCCTGGCGAAAGAAAACGACGGACATGAGTGGGTGAATGAAACCGCGATAGCGCCCTGGACAATCTACGTTCTGGAAAGGAAGTGATCGAACATGTCGGATGAAGTGAAGGTTCGCTGCAAGTCGTCTAATTGTGGGGTGCTCGCCGGCCCCGTCTGGGCCATCGGTTGGCTTTTCACGATTGGATTCCTCCACCTGGCCTTCTGGAAGGGTGTGCTGGCCGTCGTGCTCTGGCCCTACTACCTGGGCGTCTTTTTCGGAAAATGAGGATGAGAAATGACTGACACAAAATCCCGCGTCGAAGAGTTCGAGGTGAGCGGCGACAAGGTCGTCGAAACGGTGAAACGTCTCGTTCACGAGGGGAACATCCGACGCATCACGATCAAGGGCGAGGACGGGAAGAGCCTGATCGAGATTCCGATGACGTTCGGCGTGGTCGGCGCCGTACTGCTGCCGGTATGGGCAGCGATCGGAGCGCTCGCCGCGTTGGTCGCCAAATGCACGATCGTCGTGGAAAAGAACGCTGAATGATCCGGGTGAACCGCGGCATCTCCTTGGACGATTCGGAGATCGCTCTGGAATTCATCCGGTCCTCCGGCCCGGGCGGTCAAAACGTGAACAAGGTCGCGACCGCCGTTCGCCTGACGTTCGATATCTCCCGCTCGCCCTCTCTTCAGGCCGACGTTCGGGAGAGATTGCTGCTCCTGGCCGGCAAGAGGGCCGGAGCGGACGGCGTTCTCGCCATCGTCGCGCGGCGGCACCGGACGCAGGAAGCGAACCGCCGCGACGCCGTCGAGCGCCTCGTCGATCTCGTGCGGCGGGCCGCGGAAAGGCCGCGGGAGCGGCGCAGCACGAAGCCGACCGCCGCATCGAAGCGCCGGCGCCTCGAATCGAAACGTCTGCGCGCGAAAATGAAAGCAGGGCGCCGCGCGGCGCCGGAATCGGAAGACGCATGAAAAGGGGGGGCTCATGAGAAAGCTCGAAGCGATCCTCTCCGCGATCGTGTTCGTCGGCGTTGTCGCCGGCCGCTCGGTCCTGGCCGGCGACGAGTCGAAAATAGGATTCAAGATCGGATTCGGCGTCAGCGGATATCCGAGCGGCAAGGATATCGTGACCGCGCCCTATAAGGCTATCGACGACAGCCCCGATATCTTCGACTCGAGGACGGCCATGCAGTACCATTTCGACCGCAAGTTCGGCAAAACGGTCTATGGAGCGGTCACCTATAGAATCAAGCGCGCCGTCGAGCTGGAAATGGGCTTCGGTTATACGGATCTTCAGCTGGAGATAACGCAGCATTACGGAACGGGAGGTTGGAACCGCGCTGTGGATCCGCCCGTGTACTACCCCTTGCCCCGCTATGGCACCCTTGAATACGCTGCGCAGAAAGGAGGAGAGTTCAGCTACATAACCTTCCGTCCGGGGCTGAATCTCCTGCTGTCGTCGAAAGGGTGGCTCGTGCCCTACGTGGGTGTCGGTCTCGATATCATTCGGGTGAAGGGCAAGGGCAATCTGGACTTTGCCGTGCCATACGTGACGCAGGAGGGACCCAATTACTATCTGAATTATAGAACGGAACGGCTCGAGTTCGAGGGGTCGAGCACGGTCTTCGGATTGGATCTGGCGAGCGGCCTCGAGTTCGTGATCTCGCCGCTCGTATCCGCGAATTTCGGCGTCTCGTATATGTTTCAGCTCAACGGGGCGTTCGAGGATTTCGGCTCGATGGTGAAGGACAATCCCGCAGCGCCGATCATCACGGACGTGCAGTACTACTTCGACGGGATGGTCATGTCGAACGTGAGTTTCACACTCGGTTTCATATTCCATCTATAAGGAGACGGACGATGCGTGCGCGTCATTTTCCGCCGATTCTCTTTGTCGTCGCGATCGTGTCGATTCTCGCGTTTTCGCGGCCCCCTGCGACAACGGGGGCGGATCCGGATGATGGGATCCCTCTCGTCGATTACGTTCGTCCCTTCGTCGGCACGCAGGGGGAGGGGAACACCTTTCCGGGCGCCGCGGCTCCGTTCGGTATGATTCAGCTGAGCCCCGACACCGAGAAGGAGCTCTGGGAGACGGCGTCGGGGTACGAGTACTCGGATAGCTCGATCATCGGATTCAGCCTGACGCATCTCAACGGAACCGGCATACCCGATCTCGGCGACATTCTCTTCGTGCCCGGTGTCGGAACGCCGAAATTCATCCCCGGCTCGAAGGCCGATCCCGACTCGGGATACCGGTCGCCGTACTCGCACGAGGACGAAGAGGCCTCGCCGGGATACTACCGCGTGAGGCTCCTGAACTCCGGCGTCGATGTCGAGCTCACCGCCGCGGACCGCGCAGGCATGCTGCGGCTGACCTATCCGGCGAGCGACAGCGCGTTCGTCCTCGTCGATCTGAGCCACGTCCTTCGATGGAACGTCGTCTGGTCGAACGTTCGCGTCGAGAACGACTCGACGATCACCGGATTTCATCTCGTGAACGGGTGGGCGAAGGAACGATACGTCTATTTCGCCGCGCGCTTCTCGCGTCCTTTCGACGACTACGGGATCGTGAAAGACGGGAAGGCAGTTCAATATGATACGTACCGGTTCCGGAGCCGTTCGGAGGCCACCGGCAAGAGCCTGCAGTTCCACGCGCGCTACAAGACGCGGCGCGGCGAGCCCATCATGATCAAGGTGGGTATCTCCGCGATAAACACGGCGAACGCGATGAAGAATCTCGAGGCGGAGATCCCCGATTGGGGCTTCGAGCGGGTCCGCGCCGAAACGCGCGGGAAATGGAACCGCGAGCTGGGCAGAATCCGCATCGAGGGATCGCGCGAAGAGAAGGAGACGTTCTACACGTCGATGTATCACCTGTTTCTCGCGCCGAACGTCTATCAGGACGCGACCGGGGAATACCGCGGCTTCGATCAGAACGTCCACCGCGCCGACGGATGGACGAACTACGCGATCTTCTCGCTCTGGGACACCTACCGGGCCGCGCATCCGCTCCTTGCGTTGATCCAGGCCGACCGCGACGCCGACATGATCAACTCGATGCTCGCGCACTACGATCAGAGCGTCGAGCATCTCCTGCCGGTCTGGTCGCTGCAGGCCAACGAGACATGGTGCATGATCGGCTATCACGCGGTCCCCGTGATCGTCGACGCGTATCTGAAAGGAGTAAAGGGATTCGACGCGGAGCGCGCATACGACGCGATCAGAACGACCGCGATGAATCCGAACTACGACAATGTCGCCGCCTATGCGCGGCTCGGGTGGGTTCCGTTCGACAAGGAGAACGAGTCGGTCTCGAAAACGCTCGAGTACGCTTACGACGATTACTGCGCGGCGCGGATGGCGAAAGCGCTCGGGAAAGCGGACGATTACGAGTATTTCATGAAGCGGGCGGGGAGCTACCGGAACATCTTCGACCCGGCGTTCGATCTCATGCGCGGGAAGGACTCGCAGGGGGCCTGGCGCGCGCCGTTCGATCCGCACCGGTACGTCGAGGGGGGCGATATCACGGAGGGGACGAGCTGGCAGTACACGTGGTACGTCCCGCACGACGTGGAGGGATTGATCGCGCTCATGGGAGGGAAGGAGCGATTCGTCCGCAAGCTCGACTCCCTCTTCGTCTCGAGGGCGGAGGAGAGCAAGGGGGTCGACGACATCCAGGGTAGGATGGGGGAATACTGGCACGGAAACGAGCCGAGCCATCATATCGCCTTTCTGTATTGCTACGCCGGCGAGCCGTGGAAAACGCAGAAGCTCGTCCGCGAGATCATGAGGACGCAGTACGGAAACAAGCCGAATTCGCTGTGCGGGAACGACGACTGCGGGCAGATGTCCGCCTGGTACATTTTCAACGCGATGGGTTTCTATCCCGTTTGTCCCGGAAGCGACGGCTATGCGATCGGGAGCCCGAGCGTGAAAAAAGCGGTGATGAGCCTCTCGAACGGAAATACGTTCACGACGATCGCCGAGAACCTCTCGGAGCGGAACGTCTATGTCCAATCAGTCACGCTGAACGGCGAAAAATGGAACGAGCCGTTTCTGCCCTACGACGAAATAAAGAACGGCGGCAGAATCGTCTTCACGATGGGACCGAAGCCCAAGTGAAATATCGGCGTCGCTTTTCCGGTGGCGGGTCCCGGATTGCCGAGTATCTTTGTGTCGATAGTCGAATGACGGCGACACGACGCAATCGCGGGAGGAGACGAGCATGAAATCGATGCCCGATCGGGCCGAGATGGAACAAGCGTTCAGAAGCCGGGACGAATCGTACGACGGATTGTTCTACGTCGGGGTCAGGACGACCGGCGTCTTCTGCCGTCCGGTGTGCCCCGCGCGGAAACCGCTTCCCGAAAACGTCGAGTTCTTTCCCACGCCGAAGGAGGCGCTCTTCGCCGGATACCGGCCGTGCAAGCGGTGCGAGCCGCTCAAGGCGGGGGGAGATCTCCCCGCATGGGCCGCCGGGCTGCTCGCCCGCATCGAAGGCGATCCGTCGATCAGGATCAAGGAAGCCGATCTCCGCGCGGCGGGCATCGAGCCGTCGAAGGCGCGGCGCTTCTTCCTGAACAGATTCGGCATGACCTTTCAGGCGTACTGCCGCGCGCGCCGGCTCGGGCGGGCGTTCGACGAGATCAGAAGCGGCAAGCGCCTCGACGACGTCATTCTCGGGCACGGATACGAATCGCACAGCGGTTTTCGCGACGCCTTTTTCAACCGCTTCGGAAAGCCGCCCGGCAAGATGAGAGGCGAAGATTTCATCCGCATCGCGTGGATGGAGACGCCGCTCGGCCCCATGGCGGCGGGCGCGTCGGCGACGAAGATATGTTTCCTCGAATTCACCGACCGGAGGATGCTGGAAGCGCAGTTCGACGCGCTGTCGCGCAGGTTCCGCCTGCCGATCGTGCCGGGAGAGAATGAGATCATCGAGAAATTGCGGAGCGAGCTCGATAGCTATTTCTCCGGCACGTTGAAGCGGTTCTCCGTGCCGCTCGAGTATCCGGGCACCGAGTTCCAGACGCGGGTCTGGAAGGCGCTGCTTGGCATTCCGTACGGAGCGACGCGGAGCTATGAAGACGTCGCGCAGGCGATCGACAATCCCGGGGCGGTCCGCGCGGTCGGGCACGCGAACGGGCTGAACCGGATTGCGATACTCATACCGTGCCATCGCGTGGTCAACAAGAGCGGCGAGCTCGGCGGATACGGCGGCGGCCTGTGGCGCAAGAAACGGCTTCTCGAGCTCGAACAGGGGGCGTCTTTCCGATGAACCGCATGGCCGATTTCCGCCGGTCGATCGTCGTTCGAATCGGATTCGGGCGGCTCGTCGAGGCCTTCCTCGTTTCGGCCGCGGTCTGCGTTCTGTGCATCCGAGCGGCTCTCTCCGTCGCCAACTATCCCCAGATCGGCGGGGGCGGTCTCCATGTCGCCCACGTGTTGTTCGGCGGCATCGGCATGGCCGCCGCCCTCGTGATCGCGATGGCGTCGCTCACCGAACCGGCGATCTATCTCGCCGCGGTGATCGGCGGCGTCGGTTTCGGCGCGTTCATCGACGAGATCGGAAAATTCCTCACGAGCGACAACGATTATTTCTACCGGCCCGCCGTCGCCGTCATGTACATGACCTTCGTCGCGTTCTATATCGCCGCTCGCTCGATAGAGCGCCGCGCCCGGCCCTCGCAGGAGGCGTATCTCGCGAACGCTCTCGATCTGGCCAAAGAGGCGGTGGCGGGAAACCTGGACGATGAAGAGGCGCGGCGGGCGCGCGAGTACCTGGCTCGCTGCGATCGGGGCGATCCGGTCGTCGCCTCGGTCGGGGCGATCCTCGACAAGATCGGGAACGCCTCGACGCATGCGCCCGGGTTCGTCGCGAGGAACAAGAACCGCATGCGGTCGCTGTACCGCGGCGTCGTGCAGCGGCGCTGGTTCACGACGCTCGTCGTGTTCATCTTCGTCGCGACCGGTCTCGTCGCGTTCGTGCAGGGGATCGTCGTTCTCGCCGGCACGAGCAGAAGCGATCTCTCCTTCGCGAGCTCGGGGGAGCTCGTCTCCGACATCGGCGTCGGAGCCTTCGTCGTTCTCGGACTGCTGCGCATCCGGAAGTCGCGGCTCTCCGCCTATCGAATGTTCGCCCGCGCCGTTCTCGTCAGCATATTTCTCGCCCAGCCGTTCGCCTTCTATCGTATCCAGTTCTGGGCGATCGCCGGGCTCGCCGCCGTCGTTCTTTTCTGGGGAATATTGCGGTACATGATCGAGGAGGAGGAAGCGCTCCCATGAATCCTGATAACGCCGCGCGCCCGGATGGGCTCTCCGGACGCCGGAACGAGCCGGTCGGCCGATGGGTCTGGCTCCTACCGCTCGCGTACGCGAGCCATATGCTGGAAGAAGCGTTCGGGGGGAGCGGCCTCGTCGGATGGATGATCGAGCGGGGGAGCCTCCGGCTTTCGATCGCGTCGTTCCTCGGCCTGAGCTTTCTCGGTTTTGCAGGCATCTCGGCTGCCACGTGGGCCGCGCGGAGGCGGCCGTCGTGGCGATGGACGCTCGCGAGCGCCGGAACCATCCTCCTCGTGAACGGCCTAACCCACGTCGCGGTGAGCGCCCGGGCGCGATGCTATGTCCCCGGCCTGTTGACGGGGATCGCGTTCTACGTTCCGCTGAGTGCGGTTCTTTTGTTCCGCGTGCGGCGTCTCGCGAGGCCGAAAGTATTCTGGGCGGCGGTCGGAGCCGGGTTCGCGATACACGCGGCCATATTGTGGATCGTGTTCGGCGCTCCCGGGCTATGACCGCGGCGAGCGCATGCCGTTGCGGTGATGCGATGAAAGAAATGCCACGCGAAAAACCGGCCATTGACCGCAGGGGAATATTCTCCTTTCTCGCCATCACCTTCGTCGTCACATACGTTATCGAGGGCGCTCTGATCCTCGGCGGCTTCCGGATCGTTCCGGGCGCGACGTCATGGGGTCAGTACATTATCCTGGCGGTGATGTGGGTTCCCGGCGTCGCCGCGGTGCTGACCGTCAAGCTGATCACGCGCGAAGGTTTTGGCGCCTTGAGGCTGCGCTTCGGCTCATGGCGGCCGTACGCAATTGCCGCTCTGATCGTTCCCGCCTGCTTTCTCGTTATCTATTTGCTCACGTGGCTGTTGGGCCTCGGTCAGCCAGACTGGAAGTTCACGAGTTTCCTGGACCAGATCGCGAAGCAATCCGCGGGAGAAATGCCGCCGATGCCTTCCCCCTTCCTGGTCTGGCCTGCGATCTTTTTCGCGACTCTCGTCGTCGCTCCGTTCTTCAACGGCCTGTTTGGGTTTGGCGAGGAGTTAGGGTGGCGCGGCTATCTATTGCCGAAGCTGATGCCGCTGGGTAAGCCGCGGGCGTATGGGCTGCTCGGATTGATCTGGGGGCTCTGGCATCTGCCGCTGGTGCTCGTCGGATTCACCTATCCGGGGCACCCCCTCCTGGGCGTCTTGATGTTCGTCGGCCTGACATCGACCTTCGGGATCTACCTCAACGAGCTGACGCTGCGCCACCGGAGCTCGATCCTCGCCGGATGGGCTCACGGCGTGTTCAATAGCCAGAAACTCGGCGCGTGGGCGTTGCTCTTTCCGTGCGTCAACCCCCTGCTCGGCGGCTATGCCGGAGTGTTGGGCCTCGGGGTCTGGCTCGCTCTGGGATTGTTCGAGGCTCGCCGCGCAAGAAAGGAACCGTGAAATGAAAACGTATAAGAAGCTCGAGAAGATGTTCGTCAGCCGCGGCTTCGAGGATTTCAAATTGATCGAGCCGGGGCGCATCGTCGTCGCGCAATGGGTGCGCATGAAGTGCGTCTACGGCTGCGCTTCATACGGCAAGAGCGCCTGCTGTCCTCCCGACGTGCCGTCCGTTCCGGAGTGCCGGCAGTTCTTCGACGAGTACCGCGCCGCCGCGATATTCCATTTCGAGAAGAAGGTGAAGAACCCCAAGGATCGGAGACCCTGGGGAGCCAGGATCAACGCCTCTCTTCTCAAGCTCGAGCGAGAGGTATTTCTCTCGGGCTATCCGAAAGCGTTCCTTCTCTTCATGGACTCCTGCCACCTGTGCGGCGACTGCGCGCTCGCGAGAGCGGAATGCAAGCAGCCGAAATCGGCCCGCCCCGCGCCCGAAGCGCTGGCCGTGGACGTGTTCTCGACGGCCAGGCGGTTCGGCTATCCGATCGAGGTTCTCCCCGATTATTCCCGGGCGATGAACCGATATGCGTTCTTGCTGATCGAGTGATTTTGTGATAGAATAGTCGTATAGGGATCAATCGATTTCCGCGCGAATCCGGGCTCTATTACGCCGCAGCATCCGCTGCCCGGGGAGGGATATATCATGAGAGCCATTCCGATCGCATTGATATTGATTCTGCTTCTGCCGGTCGCCCTGTCGGCGGCGCCGACGATGGGGGTCTATTTCGACGGTCTGGCGACGCGGCAGTGGGCTCAGCCTCTCCTGTTTGAACAATTCCGGGGATATGTCTATGGAAAGGAGATAAACTGCTATCTCGACGCCGTCGAGTTCGCGTTGACCGTTCCGTCGGCTCTCGTCATAATGGATTACATCGTTCCCCTGGGATCGCTCACTCTCGGCACTCTCCCCCAGGGGATCTCGATCACCTACTGGCCGCCGCTGGACACGTGGGATCCCGGCTATAACCTGCTCTGCACGATCGAATTCTTATTGCTGGCACCATGCTGGTGCCCATACGGGGGACCGGCGAGCGACCTCATTCTTCAGATCGTCCCCGATCCAGAGGTCGAGGGAATCCTCGGCTCGTGTTGGCCGGAAAACCACCTGTTCAATTTTACGGGGCGGTACGCAGTCGTATGTCCGAGCCTCATGTGCATGGGAACGGAAGAAGCGAGCTGGGGCTCCATCAAGTCGCTCTATCGATAGGGGCTCTCTCGGGCCTCGCCCCGTAGGGGAAGCTCATTCCTACCAGAGAATGCCCACTTCGAGGCCGAACTGCAGAAACCGCGGGCCGCGCTCCCTGTCCTGGTATTCGAAGCTCGGCGAAATCCTCAACGCCGGCCGGGGATAGTAATCGGCGCCGGCTCCGAAAGTGTTCGCATACAGGTTGCCGGTCCGCTCGACGGTCTCCAGGCGATACGATTCGCTCCCGACGGCGCCGTACGCGTAGGCTCTCGATCGCTCGCCGATGAACCGGATGACCTTCACGAGCCCGCCTGCGTCCGTCGATCGCTTGTCGATTCCGAAATCGTTCGTCGATAGAGTAACGCGCGAAAGGACGGCGCAGTTGCATCGCGGCGGATAGTATTCGCCCGCGAGCGATATCCCGGACAGCGAGGAGCTCCGGTACGCCGAATGGTTGACTCTGCCGTACACGACGAGGGATCTCGCCGCCACTTTGCCGATCTCTATCCACGCGGCCGCCTTCGGATACAGCTCCGCGTCCGGAGAAACGGATATCTCCGCGGCGAAATTCCAGGTGCCGGCGAATCCGACGGACGCTCCGCCGAGCAGTTTGATCTCCTGCCTCTCGAAGCGGGCGAGATAGTCGCCTTGCAGATATACGAGCGAGCGCTTGTCCGGTCGCAATCGAATTCCTGTGTAGGCGTTCTGGCCGTTCCCGCGCGCGCCCATATCGAGGAGATAGCAGCCCGAGTAGGATTCATACATGCGAGCGGCGGGTTCGGCCGCCGATGCGGAGGATAGCGCGCCGAGCGCGATCCAGACCGCCGCCACGCACGCGCCGGTTCTTGCAAGAATGCTATAGTGCGGCGTTGACATATGCGCCCTCGTCCCGCGTTTCGAACCCTTTTCTTTCGAACTTGTCCCAACCGTGTTTTCCCCTGAAGTAATCGACGGTCCCGCGTATTCTCCACCATACGGTCATCTGCCGGTATCCGAAGTTTTCCAAAACCGCGTACAGAAGCAGAATCGCCAGGTCCTTCGAATCCTTGAAATAGAGGAGCGACGATCCCGAGACGTCGG
>JBFYZM010000155.1:0-5838 GCA_041309505.1 Candidatus Krumholzibacteriota bacterium | reverse complement strand
TCGTGATGCCGTACTCCGTCACGACGTACGCCACGTCCCCGCGCGACGTCACGACTCCCGCGCCCTGATCGAGAAATGGCACGATGCGCGACACGGTGCCCTTCTTCGCGGTCGACGGAAGCACGATGATCGGCTTTCCCCCCTTCGACCGGGCCGCCCCGCGCACGAAATCGACCTGCCCGCCGATCCCCGCGTAGAAATACTCCCCGATCGAATCGGCGCAGACCTGCCCCGTGAGATCGACCTGGATCGCCGCGTTAACCGAGATCATGCGGTCGTTCTTCGCGATGAGGAACGGATCGTTCGTGTAATCGCACGGGTGAAACTCGATGAGTGGATTGTCGTCGACGAAGTCGTACAGGCGCTGCGTGCCCATGCAGAAGGTCGCGATGATCTTGCCGTTGTGGAGCGTTTTCTTGCTGTTCGTGACGACCCCCGACTCGACGAGGTCGATGATCCCGTCGGAGAACATCTCGGTATGGATGCCGAGATTCTTCTTATCCTTGAGAAATCCGAGGATCGCGTTCGGGATCATCCCGATCCCCGCCTGGATCGTCGCGCCGTCACCGATGAGCCGCGCGACGTTCTGCCCGATCCGCATCGCGACGTCGTCCGGCGGCGGCGGGGTCCACGTGAGGAGCGGGATGTCGCTTTCGACGACATAATCGATGTCCTTGAGATGGATGAAACAGTCGCCGAGCGTGCGCGGCATCTGCCTGTTGACCTCGGCGATGACGATCCCCGCCATCTCGGCGGCGGCCTTGACGACGTCGACCGAGACGCCGAGCGAACAGAAGCCGTAGTTGTCGGGAGGCGCGACCTGGATGAAGGCGACGTCGATCCTGAGCCGTCCCGACCGGAGGTACCAGGGCAGCTCCGACATGAAGATCGGCGTATACTCGGCCCTTCCCTCGTTCACCGCGTCGCGCACGTTCGCGCCGATGAAGAACGCGTTCTGATGGAACGGCTTGCTCAGCACCGCCTCCGTGTACGGAGTCGTTCCGAGCTCGATGAGGTTGATCGTCTCGTGGTCGGCGATCGATTTCCCCTTTTCGATGAGAACCTTGACCAGGGTTTGGGGCTCCGCCGCTCCCGAACCGATGAAAATGCGGCTGCCCGGCTTCACGATCTTCACGACGTCGTCGATCCCTCGCTTCCGGGACTCGTACAGCTCAAGAACCGATTTGCCCATGCTCGTCATCCCCTTTTGATACACGATTGTCGCATCTCTTCGCGGACAAGGGTATTGCAGCGGCGGGCGATTTACAACCCAAATCACGCATGATACGCGGGGCCTGCCGCAGGTTGCACCCCACAGGTGCTCGCTCGCTTGGCGAGCTGCGCCCCCTGTGGGGACCCCACCGGCGTCACCCGCTAGTCGGGGTTTCCGGAATGCGCAGCGGGCGGGGACCCCGTCGCCGCCACCCGCTACCAGTGCTAATACGGGGGCCCCATCAGCGTCACCCGCTATGGAGTGGTTAACACCCATTGCCCGCGCGGGCGCACAATACTCTTTATGAGACGCCGCAGCCGGTATGTATTTCCTCAGTCATGAGCGAGAAGAAGACAATCTTCGCCCTCGGATGGGTGAGCTTCTTCATGGACGTCTCGAGCGAGATGATCTATCCGCTGCTCCCTGCCTTTCTTTCGTCCCTCGGCGCGGGCGGCGTGGCGATAGGATTCGTCGCGGGGCTCTCCGAGACGACCGCTTCTTTCTTCCGCGTGATTTCGGGCTACCTTTCGGACAGATTCAGGAAGAGAAAATCGGCGATCATCCTCGGCTACGGGCTTTCGACGCTCGCGAGGCCGCTCCTCGCGCTCTCCGCGAGCTGGACCCACGTTCTCGGCTTCAGGCTGCTGGACCGCGCCGGAAAAGGAGTGCGAACGCCGCCCCGCGACGCCCTCATCGCCGAAGCTTCGTCCGCCGAACGGTACGGGCGCTCCTTCGGGATACAGCGCGCCATGGACACTGCGGGCGCAGTGCTCGGACCGGCGCTCGCGGCCTTGATTCTGACCGTCGGGATGGGCTACCGTTCGGTATTCTGGATATCCTTCATACCCGCGGCGATCGCCGTCGCGATCATCCGGATATTCGTGCACGAGCGCGGCCAATACGCGGGTCCTGTCGCCGCCGGGCCAAACGCGCGGGCACCGGTAGCGGGTGACGGCGATGGGGCCCCCGCGCAGGGCGCAGCGAGCTCCGCGAGCGAGCACACGCGGGGTGCAATCGCCGACAGGACCCGCGTATCGGGCGCTCCCCTCTTCACGCGCGAGCTCAAGATCTTTCTCGTCGTCACCGCGATCTTCTCTCTCGGCAACTCCTCGAATTTCTTCCTCGTCTTGCGGGCCAAGGACCTCGGGTTCAGGGACAACCTCGTGCCGATCCTCTACATGACGATGAACGTCACCTACGCGCTCCTCTCCTACCCCGCCGGAAGGCTCGCGGACAGATTCGGCAAGGCGCGGATCGCGTTTCTCGGATACCTTCTCTACGCGGCGCTCTACGCCCTCTTCGCGATCGAAACGAAGATGAACGCCCTCTGGATCCTCTTCCCGCTCCAGGGGATCTACCTCGCGTTCACCGACGGCGTCGGCACCGCGTACATGGCCACGCTGCTTCCGGGCGCGAAGAGAGCGACCGGCTTCGCGATCTATTACACGGTTATCGGGCTCGCCCTTCTCCCCGCGAGCACGATCGGCGGATGGCTCTGGGACCGCTTCTCCCCGTCTGCCACCTTCATCGCGGGATCGCTCCTCGCGCTCGTCGCGGGGACGATCTTCGGCGTCACGCTGCTGCGCGGGAGCCGGGCGACGAAACTCCGAGGAGGCATATGAGAATTCCAGGATCCGGGAGAATCTTCGGCCCCGTTCCCTCGCGAAGGCTCGGGATTTCGCTCGGGGTAGACGTCATTCCCCACAAAACGTGCACCTTCGACTGCGTCTACTGCGAATGCGGAAGAACGACCGACAAGACGTGCGAGCGGCGGGAGTTCTTCCCCGTGCGCGAGGTGCTCGGCGACCTCGAAGCGCATCTCTCGCGCATGAAGGAAAAGCCCGACGTCATCACTTTGTCCGGCTCGGGAGAGCCGACGCTCTACCTCCCGATGGGAGAGCTCATCGATGAAATCAAACGCCTCGCGTCCCTCCCCGTCGCCGTCATCACCAACAGCTCCCTCCTCTGGAAGCCCGAGGTGAGGGACGAGCTCGCGCGGGCCGACATCGTCCTGCCGTCGCTCGACGCCGCCGTCGATGAGGCCTATCAACGCATCAATCGCCCCCACGAGCTCGTGAGCCTTCCGCGGCTCGTTGAGGGGCTCGAACGGTTCCTGAAGGATTACCGCGGCACCGTGCTCTTCGAGATACTCCTCATCGAGGGCTACAACGCCGACGATCGGAGCATCGAGGCGCTCAAGGCCGCCCTCGGCAGGATGCGCGCCGACAAGATCCAGCTCAACACGGCGGTCCGCCCCGGGACCGAGAGCGGGATCGAACCGCTCGACGACATATCGATGCGGCGGATCCGCAATCTTTTCGGGACGCGCTGCGAGGTCATCGCATCCGCCCGGGCGACCCGCTCCCGCCACGAGGAAGCCGATATCGAAGAGACGATCGTCTCTCTCCTCGAGCGGAGGCCGTGCACGGCTGAGGATCTCCATCGCGCCCTCGGCGTGAGCGTGGAAAAAGCCGAATCGACCGTGCGGAAGCTCATCGCCTCGGGCAGGGTCGTCGAGAGAGCCGTCGGGGGGCAATCGTATTATTCGGCTCCGCGGCGGGACGCGTAGCGCGTCCGCGTCGACGGCGTGCGACGACCGTTTGGAAATTGCGCCGCGAAGCCCTTTCTGCTATAATTACCGCAGGGACGAGCGCGAACCATACGCACCTCCAAGAAGTTATATGAACGACGAAAGATCCCTCATCGTCCGCATACTCTCCGGCGATACCGCCGCCTGGCACACCTTCATAGAAATCTACGCTCCCCATATCAGGAAGACGATCAGGCGTTACGTCGCGGATCCCGAGGTCGAGAACGACCTCTTCGCGGACCTTCTCGAGAAGCTCAAGACGGACAAGCTCGCGAGATTCGAATTTCGATCGTCTCTGGCGACATGGCTCTACGCCGTCGCCCGCAATCAATGCAGAGATCATTATCGGAGCGCGAAAGGGGTGCGGCACCTGTGCATGGCGCTCGAAGGTCTCGGAGAGCCCGAGCAGCGCTTCTTCAAGCTCCATTACGTCCAGGGGCTCTCTCTGCAGGCGACGTACCGCAGCATGCAGGCCGAAACGGGGAACACGATCAGCTACCTCGATCTCTTCGAGTACCGGGAAACGATCGACAAAGCGATCGAGCGAAAGAAGCTCGGGAGAATCATCGACAGACTGCTGCGGCCGGACACCGTGACGATCGACCTCTCGACCTCGGCCCCGGGAACCGAGCCGGATCGGGTGTCGTCGATCGAATCGACGGCGGCATCCCCCGAATCGTGTCTCGACGGCAAAAACCTGCAGCTCGCCATCGAACGCCTGCGCGCGGCGATCCTCGAGCTCCCGCACAGGGATCAGCTCTTTCTCAAGCTCCGTTTCGAGCACAAGAGGAGCGCCCGGGAGATCGGCGAAATCCTCGATCTCGGCAGCGAGAAACAGATCTACCGGAAGCTCGACAAGCTCCTCGGCGAGCTCAGGTCCATGCTCCTCAAAGGCGACATGCCGGCCGATTTCTACCGGGAAGCGGCGGAGGAGGTCGAAAACCTCTGCAGATACGGCGGCGTTTGGGAATCCGGCGAGCGCCGCGGGACAAAATCGATTTCATAGGATTCGGCGGGCGGGAAAATGGAATAATCGGTCGTCCAAGAGAAGAGACGCGTCTCTCCCGAGCGGCGGAACCCCCGGCCGGGGTTTTCGAACGGGTCCGACAGGTATCGAATGAAAGACATATGCAAGAATGAGGAATGGCTGGCCGCCTACCTCGACAAGAGGCTTCCGGCACAGGAGCGCAGCCTCTTCGAGGCGCACCTGTCCCATTGTCCGAGTTGCCTTTCCGAGCTCATCGCCGCGAAAACCGAGCTCGACGAGATGGCCGCCGAAGAATCGGAAGCGCTCGCCGCCCGAGCGCACGCCGGAGAACCGCGGCGCCTTCGCTTCTCGCCGCTCGCGGCCTCTCTCTCGCTCGCGGCGGCGGTCTTGTGCGCGGGCGCGGTTTTCCTCTCGATCCGCTCCGCCGCCCTCGATCGCGAAGTCGCATCGGCGCGCGGAAACGTTTCGCGCATTCTCGCGACGGCCGACATCGGTCTCATGCGTCTTTCCGGCGGACCGGAACGCCCCGTCGCGCGCTCAGTCGCGTACCGCGGCACCGGAGAGCGCGCCGGCGACGCGTTCGGCATGGCGGAGGAGAGCCTCAAGGCGGCTCTCGCGAAGCGCGGGAACGACTGGCGCTTCTTCGCCCTGCTCGGCGACCTGTACATGGCGGATAACCAGATCGAGCGCGCGGAAATCTATTACGATCAGGCTCTCGCCATGAAGCCCGCGGACGCGCGGCTCCTCAACGATCGGGCGGCGGCCGCGTATCGCCTCGGCAAATTCGATCTCTCGCGGCGGGATCTCGAGAGCGCCCTCGCCGCGGACAGCACCCGGATCGAGGCGCTCTACAACCTCGCCGTGCTCCGTCGCGAGACAGGCGACCGTGCGGGTGCGGCGCGGTATTTCGATTCATACCTCCGCAAGGACCCCTCCTCGCCGTGGGCCGAGCGCGCGAGAACACTCAAAAACGAATAGCCCCCCGCGAGATACGCGGGTCCTGTCGCTGGTTGCACCCCGCGAGTGCTCGTTCGCTTCGCTTACTGC
>JBFYZM010000154.1:0-5116 GCA_041309505.1 Candidatus Krumholzibacteriota bacterium | reverse complement strand
GCGGGCCTCGCGAACAACAGGCTCGTCGCTTCCGCGCTCTACAATTGGGTGGCGCCTCCGTCGTACGACGACGGGAACGCCAAGATCACCGCGTACTCGGGGCTGCTGCGTTACTACCTCGGCGACTGGAGCGCGGTGAACGTCGCCCTGCACGGCGAATACACCTACCGGAAGCTGGAGGCGGGGGAAACCACGATGACGGAGAACATCTACTCGATGCTCGTGGACTTCGGCTTCTGATGACTGTATTCGACGATCTCTACAAGGACGTCATCGACTATTTCGGGGCCGAGCCCGACAGCCTCCTCGTGCGCTTCCAGGGCGAGCTGGACGCCGGCGGGCGGGCGCTCGATATCGGCGCCGGCCAGGGGAGAAACGCTCTCTTCCTTGCCCGGCAGGGTCTTGCGGTCGATTGCATTGACCCCTCCGAGGTGGCGGAGGAGCAAGTATGGCCCTCCGTTTTCGGCGACGATCTTCCCGTGCGATTCTTTCCGCAGCGCTTCGAGACATTCGTGCCGGACGTGGATTACTACTCGGCCGTCCTCCTCTTCGGGCTCATCCAGGAGCTCCCGAGGGAGTCGATCGCGGTCCTCCTCGGACGGATGAACGGGTGGACCCGGCCCGGAGGCCTCGCCCTCGTGACCGCGTTCACCACCGCCGATCCGGGTTTCGAGGAAGTCTCCCGGACCTGGCGGCGAATCGGGAAGAATTCATTCGCGAGCGGCGCGGGCTTCGTGAGGACGTTTCTCGAGAGGAACGAGCTCCGGGACCTCTTCGGCGGCTGGGAGGCGCTTCACTACCTCGAGGAGCTGGGACCCGAGCACAGTCACGGGACCGACCCCCCGCACCGCCACGGGAGAGTCGAAGGCGTATTCAGGAAAAAGCCCGATTCCAGGCGACCGGACAAATGACGACACGAAATCGAAGCTGCATCCTGGCCGCGATGCTCGGCGTCGCCTGCGGGCTCGCCGTCTTCACCTTTCTCTACGCCCGCGGCCCGTCATACCTCTTCGACGATCCCCGGACGTGCACGAATTGCCACGTGATGCGGGCCGAATTCGACAGCTGGAACCGCTCGAGCCACAAGGGCGGGGCCACCTGCAACGCCTGTCATACGCCGCACAACCCGGCCGGGAAGTACGCCGTCAAGGCGCTCAACGGGTGGAATCACAGCGTCGCGTTCACGACGGGGCGGTTCCCCGATCCCATCACGATCAAGAGCCTCAACCGGACCGTCGCCGCCGACAACTGCCACCGCTGTCACGAGATCATGGTGAGCCGCATGCTCGCCTCATATTCGAGGAAGGAAGTCGATTGCGCGAGGTGCCACGGCAGCGTCGGGCACCCGGAACGGAACTGACAAAGGAGACGTTTCATGCCCAGAGGATCTTTCTTCCGCGCCAACAGATTGTCTCTCGTCGTTTTCGCCGCCGCGGCCGCGGCGACCGTCGCGGCGGCGGCGCTTCTCGTCGATATCGTCGGGAAGAAGCGCGAGGCGCTGAGCTATCCGCTCAAGGTCGTCGAGATCGGGAAGAACGAGATCGACCCCGTTCTCTGGGGGAAGAACTTCCCGTTCGAATACGACGGCTTCGTCAAGACCGAGATCGATTACGGCGCGACGAGGTACGGCGGCTCGAAGCAGTTCGACAGACTCGAGCGCTATCCCGCGCTGCGGCGGCTCTATGCGGGAAACGCTTTCGGCGTCGATTACAAGGAAGAGCGCGGCCACCATTACGCCGCGATCGATCAGGAGAAAACGAAGCGCGTTTCGGTCGTGCAGCAACCGGGCGCATGCGTCAACTGCCACGCGGCGGAGGCGCCGCTCATGATCGAGGAGATGGGATGGGAGGCGTTCAACCGGGCGCCGTACGATTCGCTCAAAGGCCGCGCGAAGACGGGCTCGTCGTGCTCCGACTGCCACGATCCCGAAACGATGGCGCTCCGGATCACGCGCCCGGCGTTTCGCATCGCGATGGAGGCGGCCGGAGTCGATTTGAAAAAGGCGACGCGCCAGGAGATGCGCGCCTGGGTCTGCGCCCAGTGCCACGTCGAATACTACTTCAAGGGAGAGGACAAGGTGCTCACCCTCCCGTGGAGCCGGGGGCGCTCGATCGATTCCATCGAGGTCCATTACGACGAATACGCCTTCAAGGATTTCACGCACAAGGAGACCGGCGCGCCCATGATCAAGATCCAGCATCCCGAGTTCGAGCTCTGGGGCACGGGGGTCCACGCGAAGTCGGGCGTCGCGTGCGCGGACTGTCACATGCCCTACATCCGCGAGGGAAGCGTGAAGATCTCGGATCATTGGGTGCGAAGCCCGCTCGACCATCTCGAACAGACCTGCCAGACGTGCCACCGGTTGACGAAGGAAGAGCTCAACGAGCGCGTCATCAGCATTCAGGACCGCACCGCGGCGCTCCTCAGGCGCTCGGAGCTCGCGCTTATCGCGGCGATCGACGCGATCGCCGCCGCGCGCGCGGCGGGAGCGGGGGACGACGATCTCGGCGAGGCGCTGCGGCTGCACCGCGCGGCGCAGATGCGCTGGGATTTCATTTCCTCGGAGAACAGCACGGGATTTCACAGCCCCCAGGAGGCTGCGCGCGTGCTCGCCGAGTCGATCGACCTCGCGCGCCAGGCCGAGCTCGCCGCGGGGAAATACGATCCGGGGCGCGATCGCGGACGAATGTGAGAAGCCCGCGAAGGCGCCCCGTCGCATCGTCAGGATTTTCTCAGAATCCCCGACGCCCGCGCGCTGTCGACGGCCGCGGCCAGGAAGATGGCGCCGAGAAGCGCGTGGGGCCAGACGCGCGTCTCGCTCGAGATCGCGCCGTACACGCGCGCGCCGCAATAGATCGCGGCCGCGGTGTAGACGAACGGCATGAAGCGCTGCCTGCCGAGCTCCCGAGCCACTCGCGTGCGGCTCAGCACGAAGCCGCCCAGCGCGAGCGCGACGACGATGATTGCGCTTGCCATGTGTCCTCCCTCCGTCAGCAGATCACTTCGGTTATGCCGCCGGTGCACGAATCGCAGACCACGCCGTAGGAGCATATAAGATAGAGTATGCCGGAGCCTCCTGAAGCTGTGGCGCACGCCGCAATTCCGGCTACGACTACCTTCCAATTACACTTCAGCGGAGGCCTCGCCGGGGCTCTGAGCGCCGGCGACCCGTCCGCGGAGCGCTCGACCGAGAGAACCTGCGAATAGCGTTCCCAGCGCGACGCGGCGCATTCGATGCCGCACGTCTTGGACGCGGCCGCTTCGCGCGCCGCGGCGTCCTTCAGCGCCGGATACCGGGCATACAGCGAATTGAGAAGCGCGTCGATTCGCTCGAATCTCGCGCGCCGCTCGGCTTCCGTGAGCCCGAGGAGCTCGTTCGAGCGCTCGATGTCGTAACCCGCCTCGCGGATCTGCTCCGGCGTGACGTTTCTCGCGATCGCCCGCGCGGCGAGCTCGTCCCTGATCGCGATGAGCTCCCACACCTCGCTCGACTTTTCGAGCTCGCCATCGAGCTGCTCGGAATCGTCCGGCGCCGGACCCGTGCCGGCGTTCGTCCTGACGGCGTCGTTGTCGGCGCATGCCGCGGCGAGAAGACAGAGCAGCGAAACGATAAACAGAACCGGTATGCCTTTTCTCGACATTTTCCTCATCCCTTTCCCGCGGACGGCCGGACGCTCGCGCCGGCCCGCCCGCGGCAGCCATGAAACGTTACCGACGTTCCTGATTGAGCTGCCGACGACGACGGCCACCCCCATCGATTTTTCTCACCTCCGGATTTCATCCGATTACAAGAATGGTTCCATGGATCGATCTCGCGGAATATCTGATCGCGAAGGGCGTGTCAGCCGGCGGGCGTCGAGCTCCCAACTAATTGCATTATAATTAATTAGTTCGTTCGCGCGCGCGGGCGGCGCCTGCAAAATAGCCGCGCGCGGATGCCGTCCGGCGGCGAGGATCCTCGTCGAAATCGTTCAATCTGTGCGGGAGTATGTGTTCGGCGTAGACGGTCGCGGACGCGGCGCGGGGATCGCTCCCGGCCGCACGCGGCGGCCCTCGCTACTGCGCCGCGAGCAGAGCCTCGGCGAGCTCCTCGAGCCCAGCCTCGACTTCCGGCGAAAGGCCGCCGTCGAGCTTCAGGCTCTTCGGCTGCACGCCGACGAGGATCGGCTCTCCGTTCCACTTTTCCGTGAGATAGTGAATGAGAAAGTGGAGCGACAGCCGGTGCGTGTTGCTCGCCGAGAGCAGGAGATCCTCGAAGGGAATGACGCGGCATTCGCCCGGGGCGCCGCCGAAATCAACCGCGTCCACGAAGACGGCGACGTCGAGCTTCTGCTTCACGACCCAGCCGCCGTAGTTCTCGGGGACCTCGCACGCGTCGACGTACGGAAACCGGGCGCCCCGCTCCCCGAGGATCGCGACGAGCGAAGGGCCGGCGCCGTCGTCTCCCTTGAAAACGTTCCCCACGCCCACGACGCCGAAGCGCTTGCCCTTGAGGCGCGCCGCGACGCTCTCTTGATTATTCTCTGCGCTCTTCATGGCTTTGCCCACAAAAAGGGCCCCAGCTCGGGGGCCCTATAGTCGGAATATCCGCGGCTATGCTCTCAGCTCTCGCCCCACTCGTCGGACAGGATGTACGACGCGCGGCAGTTCGGGCAGAGCACCCGCATGAAATCTCCCCGATCGAGCGGGCGTCCGGCGCTGCGCGGGGCCGTGTCCGGCGTGAGATTCAGGGCCTTATGCCGGGCGACCATGAACGTCTGGTTCGCGTAGGCGAGCTCGCCGAGCTTGTCCGTGCACCAGCGCGCGTGATCGACCGTCGTCACGGGACCGCCGCAATGCTCGCAGAAGAGGAGCTCCTTGTCCTGCGTGTCGATGAAATCGGCGGTGTCGGTCGTCGATTTGTCGAAATCCTTGTCGAGAACGATCCCCTTCTTCGTGATGCAGTACACGAAGCACTGGCTGCACATGATGCAGTTGCCCCAGTTCCGCTCGATGCGGCGGACCATGCGTTTCTTGTCCTCGCGGTACTCGTCGACGACCGTGATGGCGCCCGCCGGGCAGACCTGACCGCACGCGCCGCAGCCGACGCAGTCGTCCGTCACGTACGTCGGCACGC
>JBFYZM010000153.1:0-3603 GCA_041309505.1 Candidatus Krumholzibacteriota bacterium | reverse complement strand
CCGTGGCGCTGAAGTTGGTCATGCCGCAGTTCATCAGGACGCCCGCCACCGTCTGCGTCGAACCGAAGAACGTGCCAAGCGTCTGGGTCAGTGACACGGCGTTCCCCTCGGCGTCGACAACGGAGAGGTGCGTCGTATGAGCCTCTTCGAACATCCCTGGGCCATCGTCCCTGGAGTCCATCGAATCCCTGTCGGCGCCCTTGTTCCCGGCCTTCCTCCCCTTGGCGGGCTTCGCGGCCATCGTATCCGGGACGCTCTCCGAGGATCTCTTCTTGGAAGCCCCGAAGCTGTCGAAGGCATCCTCGGCCCAGGTGCCGTACCTGGACTTGCCGAAATCCCCGTCATCGCCGATGTCGCCGGGCCTTTCGCGCTGCCCCTTTGCCGCCCGCGGCTTCTCCACCCCCCCTTTGTCGAACCGGGCCGGATTGCCCGCCTGTGTGTCCCGGTAGCGGGGGGGCGAGACGGAGGACTGGTCGATGTCGTGGAATCTGCCCGCAGCGTATGCCTTCGAGATGATCCCCTTGATGGGGGTGTACACGAAATCGGGGTCCCCCATGAGCGCGGTGCGGTCCGCGTAGATGCGTCTGAGCGTCTCCGCGATGAGGTGGAGCGTGGTGGGGGACGCGGTGTAGTGTCCCATCGAGCGCAGGTCGGCGCTTTCGAGGATGTTCATGGCCTCGATCACGCTGCCGCCCGCGAGGGGGATATTCGCCGAGATGATCTCGCAGTCGCGGTAGGTTCCCCGGAGAGGCTCGGCCAGCACCGCCCGATAATCCCTGAGGTCCTCGAGCGTGAGCACGCCGCCGCCCGCGGCGATGCCGTCGACGAGCATCTTCGCCACGGGGCCCTCGTAGAAACCGGTAGTCCCTCGCTTCGCGATCTCCGCGAGCGTGTTCGCGAGCTCGGGCTGCTTCAGCGTGTCGCCGACCATGCGCGGGAATCCGTTCTCGAGAAAGACGGCCGCCGTGGCTTCGTTCCTGCCCAGCATCTCCGCGTTGTCGAGAATGAGGCTCCCGAGCGTTTCGTCGAGCGCGAAGCCGTCTCTCGCGCAACGGATCGCGGGTTGGATGACCGTCGCCAGGGGGAGACTGCCGAACCGCTCCAGCGCGAGCGTCAGGCCGGCGACGGTTCCCGGCACGAGGATCGAGCGCGCCGTGTGCCTGTCGCTCGCGCGGTCGCTGTTCTTGAGCTCCCCAACCCGCTTCGGGGCCTTCCCGTAGTAGTTGATGAAGTGCGCCGAGTCATCCGCCCGGAGGTAGATGACCATTCCGCCGCCCCCACCGAGCCCCGACGCGTCCGGCTCGACGACGCTCAGCGCGAGCGCGGCCGCCACCGCCGCGTCGACGGCGTTTCCTCCCATGCGCAGGATCTCCGTGGCCGCTTCCGTCGCCCGCGGATGCGACGTGACGGCGAGCCCCCGGTCTCCGCAGACGAGCTCGGCCTGCTGCGCGTGGAGGAGGGAGGGAGCGAGAACGAAGCCGACGAGCACCAGCAGGAAGAACGCCGAGGCGGCTGCCGCCCGTCCACGCGCCGCGATCCGCGCCCGCGATAGTATCGCCCTCATCGTTCCCTCCGGTTACTTGAAGAGCTTCTCGAGCGCCTGCGTCATGTCGGGGATCTTCTTCACGATCCCGAGCGGCGTCTTCGTCTCGCCGGCGAGCTTCGTGAAGAACCCGTCGGAGTTGCCTTGCTCGACGACGAGCATGTATTTCGCGTGCTTCGCCGCGAGCTCGTTGAACGCGTCCGACTGGCCCAACCGCCGGGCCGTTCCCCCGATGTGAACCATCAGGATCGGGATCTTCCTCTGTTCGGCCGCGTTGATGAGGGCGGTCACGCGCGCCAGCTCGTCCTTCTGGCTGATGCCCGCCGCTCCGAGTCCCTTCGAGCTGAAACCAGGTACGATGATGAGCGTCTTGATCCCTGGGAGCTGCTCCGGCTTCGCCATCATCTCGACCTTCGCGTCGAGCTGGAGCCTCTTCGTCATCATTCCCACCATCTTGACGTCGGCGCTCTGTCCGGCCGACGAGACAAGGACCGGGCTCGCGAACTTCACGCCCTCCGCGGCGCGCGCCGCCTTCGGAGCGGCCGCCTCCTGGGCCGCCGTCCATGATGCGGCGATCGCGAGCAGAAGGACGAGGGCCGGGCCGATGATGAATCCGCGTCTCACGATGCTTCTCCTTTGAAAGGGCCTCACCGCTTCACGGCTGCTTCCTTCCGGGCGCGCTCGGTGATAGGTACGCGCCCACTCCGTTCTTCACGATATCCGCATACTCGGGCAGATTGGCCAGTATGACCGGCTCGCTGCTCGTCTGATTGTACGCCGACACGACCTTCCTGAACGCGTCGATATGTCGCGCGACCCTCTTCTCGATGGGCTCCCCCCCGGGCTCGTACGTGATCTTCAAGGCACCCGACCGCAGGGCCTTGAGGTACTCCGGGCTCACGCCCTTCACGACCAGCTCCTCGTCCGTTCTGCCGCGGAGTCTCCCCTGGATGGGATTGCTCGTCTCCATGAGAAAGGAATTCACGTCCGTGTAGTCCCCCCATTCGCGGTGGCTCAGTCCATGGAAATTCGACGGCGACCGTTCGGGGGAGCAGTTGATTCCCTCCATCTCGAGCTCGAAGATCGCGTTCAGCGCGATCTCCTCCCCCTTTTCATGATAAACGATCGCGTTGATGATCGGGATTTCGGGAGCCGCCTCGTGGAGATCGAAGGCGACGGCGACCTTCTCCGCCTTGATGAGCTGCATGATGGCGTATCCGGTCCTCTCGGTGAGCGTTCCATCGGGCCTGCCGGGGTAGCACCGGTTGAGGTTCCTCGCCTCGAATCCGGACAGCTGCTGCCCCGAAGGCCGGTGCGAATACACGAGCGGATCGGGCCATTGGTGAACGGGGTTGGTGAGCCGCGATCCGAAGCGGAAGCGGCGCTCGCCTCCCGGCGACTGGATCGAGTAGTACTGCGGGTATCCCTCCATCGGATCCGTGCAGGTGTATCCGCTCTCGTTGGCCCTCGGCAGAACGATCAATCTCCCGGCGGGGACCTCGACATTCTCGAGGATGACGACCGCCGCCAGAGCCGACGCCGGTTCGTTCCCGTGCGTCCCCCCGAGGATGAGCGCCGTCGGTCCGCTCTGCGCTCCTTCGAAGTAGTAGACTCTGGTGTCGTTCGCAGTGCCCTTGAGGCTGGGGCAGTAGTCGCTCAACCTGCCCTCTCGCGTGAGCGACGCGCTCGGGTAGAAGACGTCGGGTGCGTGCATCTCGAGCATCTCCCCGCCGCCGAGGAACGAGACGGCGGCGGACGCGAGAAGGATGAGCGCAGCGGATACATGATGTTTCTTCATGGTCAGACATCCCGCCTACTTGGTGCGGAGCACGCGCAGCACGCACACGATGAGCGTCATCGCTATCGCGACCTGTGCGCGCCAGTCTTCTTCCTTCCACAGCTGGATGAGGAGCATGACCGAGAGGAATGCCGTAATCGTTATGTATGTCCAAAACAGCATCGTCGCTCCCTACAGGATCAGGTTGGCGATGTCCTTCGCGAAGATCAGCATCAGCAGGGCCCATGCCATGGCGAAGACGATGATCGGCAGGCTCTGCCGC
>JBFYZM010000152.1:0-4054 GCA_041309505.1 Candidatus Krumholzibacteriota bacterium | reverse complement strand
GAGCGGGGCGATTTCCGCGCCCGCCTCGGCAAGGTTTCTCCGGGCGTCCAGCTCCTGCAGGAATTGAACGCGATAACGGGGGTCGAGCATGTCGAAGTCTCCAGCTAGCCGGTTTCTTCTCGCGATCCTCGTCGCGGCGCTATGCTGCGCGTCGGCCGGCGCCGGACGGTCCCAGATTCTCGAGGACATACGCCTGGTCGACAGCCCCACCGCCGGCATTCTGCCCCATGGCGGCTACCTGATTCACGGCGGCGTCGGTCACGAAAGCGGCATTCTCGCAGGGATCGGCGTCGGATTCTTCGACCGTATCATGCTCGGCGTCTCCTTCGGCCTCCAGAAGTTCATCGGGCGCGGCGAGGTGGAGGTGAACGACAGGCCCGGCTTCGAGATCCGCGTCCGCGTGATAGAGGAGAGCATGGCGGGGCCCGCGTTCGCCCTCGGGATCGATACGCAGGGGGAAGACGCCTACCTGGAAGACGCCGAGCGCTACGAGCGAAAATCGAAGGGCGCCTACGCGGTCGTCAGCAAGAACTACCGGCTGATCGAGGATTTTTCGATCCACGGAGGCGTCAATTATTCGTTCGAAGCGGAGGATGAAGAGGGGGTGAACGTTTTCGGCGGCTTCTCGCTCGAGCTCATCAAGGGATTCAGCATTCTCCTCGACTACAACGCCGCGCTCGACGACAACGACACGGGAGTCGCCACGCATCTCACGAAGGGCAGAGGATACCTCGACGGCGGCCTGCGATTCGATTACCGGGACAATCTGAGGTTCAAGATATTCTTCAAGGATCTTCTCGATAATTACGTCCCCATATCGGGCGTCGACCGCTCCGTCGAGATATTCTACGTGAATTCGTTCTGAGAGGCGGCGGGGAAGAGTCGTTTTTAACTTGACCCTATCGCATTGGTTCATATATAATTGAAATGCCAGCGCGAGAGGTGCTACAATCGAGTTCCGTGTTGCATATCCCTGATCGGAAAGAGTATGCTTTCCATTCACGTCAGGGATTTTTATTTGGGGGGTGCGAAAGCCATATGATACGAAAAGAGCTCCTCGATATTCTGGCATGCCCCGCATGCAAAGAGAGGGTCGTTCTGAACGAATCGGGAACATATCTTCTCTGCACCACGTGCCGCGTACGCTATCCGATCGAGGAAGAGATCCCGATCATGCTCGTCGACAGGGCGGAGAAGATCGATTAGCGGTTCGAGCGGCCTCCGGGAGGCCGTTTCGTCGTCGTCACGGCGTTCCTGATTCGGAGGGGTGTATGAAAAGACTCCTTCTCGCATCGATGCTCTGCGCGGCGTTCGCGTCCCCCGCCTTCGCCGGGCTGTCCCGTGTCGTTTCCTCGAGCGCGGGAAGCGTAACGGTCGAATTCACCATTCCCGATCCGTCCGTTACGCCGATCGAAGCCGAGGGAAGCGAGCGGCTGAGCCGGATATTCGTGAATGGCTTTCTGCCGCTCGACATCGAGGGCTCGCCCATTCTTCCCGTGCGACGGTTCTTCTGTGCGGTCGGCGGCTCCGCAAACGTCAGGCTCGACGTGCTCGAGGAGGACTCGTACTCCCTCGGCGGCGTGCTCCCGGCGGTCGCTCTCGAGAAAGGCTCCTTCGGGGATATGCGCGCGGCGCTCGCGAAGGCTCCTCCCCTGGC
Organism: Candidatus Krumholzibacteriota bacterium; assembly: GCA_041309505.1. Taxonomy (GTDB): domain Bacteria; phylum Krumholzibacteriota; class Krumholzibacteriia; order Krumholzibacteriales; family Krumholzibacteriaceae; genus SSS58A. The sequence continues at coordinate 2,397 of JBFYZM010000152.1, read as the reverse complement.
GGAGCAGCGGTTCGTCCGCCTGTCGGGCGTCGAGAAGGTGCGCGGTACGTACTGCGCGTTCGTCGACCTGTATCCGGTGCTCTTCGATCCGGCGGCGAAGGGGCTTTCGTGCGTCCGCAGGATCGTCGTCCGTATCTCGTTCCCGCCGGGCGAAACGGGCAGGACGGGAGGCAGAGGCGCGTTTCTCGGGGACGATCTGTTCGTCAACGGCGAGCAGGCGGCTTCGTGGAACCGTCCTCAGGCGGCCGCCGTCGCCGCGCGCACGCCCTTCGAATTCGCCCTCTCGAACAGCTGGGCGAGGATCGGCGTGAAGGAAAAGGGCGTGTATATCGTCACGTACAACGACCTTCTCTCGGCGGGCGCCAATCCCGCGCTCATCGATCCCGCCACGCTGCGGCTCTTCTCGGGAGGATCCTATGCCGAGCCCGACAGCCTGAGCCGGGGAGGGAGCTGGCGGGACGATTACCATTTCACCGAGCATGCCATTCTCTACCGCGGGCAGGGCGGCGGTTCCCTGCAGCCGACGGATACGATATTCTTCTACGGCATTCCCGCCATGGGCTGGGCGAACGACGCCGATCCTTCGGCCGCTCCGCGGCAGTATCTCAAGCATCCGTACGATTCGACGAACGTCTACTGGCTCACGTGGGGCGGGGACTTCGCCGGCGCTCCTCGCAGAATGGACGATCGCGACGTCGCGCCGCTCTATGCTCCGGGCGACACCCTGATCGCCTGGTACGAAGAGCGCATTCGGATGGAGAAAGACCTGTACTACGATCCCCTGTACGTCGATGACCGGTGGTACTGGAATTTCCTCAAGATGAACGGGAGCACGTCGTACTTTCAGAGCGAGTTCTTCGCGACGGACGTCGCCGACGCTTCGGGCGTCATGAAGACCAAGGCATACGGCCCGTACAACTACGCGAGGTACCAGAACACGGCGACGTATCTCGTCAACAGCGTGGTCGCCGGGTCGATTTCCTGGGTCGTGCCGTACGGATATAATCCGTCGAGCATGAGGATCCTCGAGGCCGCGGTGTCGAATATCGTCGAGGGACGCAACGTCTTCGGCGTGTCGAAGCCGGTCGACAACGAGATGTACATATTCTGGTACGAGATATTCTATCACCGGCTTCTCCGGGCTTCTCAGGGAGCGCTCTCTTTCGGCGTGCCCGAGCGGGAGCGCCGGGCTCGCTACGAGCTCGCGGGATTCCCGGCGGGAGAGAAGCTGCTCTTCGATGTGACTGTCGACGAAGACCCCGTGCTCTGCACGGGATGGCAGTCGGTATCGGGAGGTCTGATCTTCGAGGATTCGCTGCAGGGGCGGCCGCGCCGGTACGCGGCGGTGTCGAGAACGGCGTTCAGGAAGGGCGATCTGTCCTATGCGAGCGTGCCGTCGCTCAGAGACGAAAGCGCCTGTCCGGACATGGTGATTCTGTACCACGAGGACTTTCGCGACGCCGCTCTTGCGCTGAAGGCGCACCGCGAGCAGGTGTTTCCGGACGTCGGCAGTCCGGTCGTCCGCGCGGTGGCCATCGAAGACGTGTACAACAACTTCTCCGGGGGGCACAAGGATCCGGTCGCGATCCGCAATTATCTCAAGTTTCTTTACGATCGGGGCGATTGCAGGGTCGGGGGAGAACCGGTCCTCAAGTATGTCCTCCTTTTCGGGAACGGCACGTACGATACCCGCGACCTGCTCGGGCAGAAGAACGATTTCGTGCCGCTCTATATCAACGTGCGATACCCGAACGAATCGGAGGGGATCGAGGACGAGGACTTTTTCGTGAAGCTCGACGGCGGCATCGACCGGGCGCCCGATCTCGCGATCGGGCGGCTGAGCGTTCTCACGAGCCGCGAAGCGAATGCCTGGGCGCAGCGCATCGTCGATTACGAGGCGAGACCGGAGCGCGGCACCTGGCGGAATAAGATCCTCCTCGTCGCCGACGACGAATTTTCCACGTATCGTCAGGATGATTTCGAATTTCTCATTTCGACCGAAGAGCTGGCGGGACGGAGCGGACCGTTCCCGACCCCATTGGACGTCGAGAAGATCTACCTCCACGTCTATCCCTTCGCCGGGGACGTGAAGCCCGCGGCGCGGAACGATCTCATCAAGAGATGGAGCGACGGTGCCCTCATCATCAACTACAACGGACACGGTTCCCCGCTCCAGATGGCGGACGAACGGGTCATGGTCAATTCGGACATCTATTCCCTGACGAACGGGATGCGGCGACCGCTCTTCCTGTCCTTCTCCTGCTCGGTCGGGGATCTCGACTCACCGTATCATCGCAGCATGTCGCAGAACATGACGACGTACGACGCTGGAGGCGCGATCGGAACGATCGCGGCGGCGGCGCCGACGTACCTCTATCCGAACGATCTGCTCAACAA
>JBFYZM010000151.1:0-6329 GCA_041309505.1 Candidatus Krumholzibacteriota bacterium | reverse complement strand
CGAGAATCCCCGGAAGAGAATCGAGGATGCGCTCGCGAAGCTCCGCCCCGGAGTGGATGAACGCGGCGCTTCGGCGAGAATCGAGGTGATAGAGGGGGACGTTTCGTTCGAAAGGTTCGGGCTCCACGAATCGCGCTACCGCGAGCTCGCTTCGAGCATCTCGCACATCATTCACTGCGCCGCCGCGGCGCGCTTCGACCTCGAGATCGATGAAGCCCGGAGAACCAACGTCGGCGGCACGCGGAACATTCTCGATTTCGGGAGAGCGTGCGGAAACCTCCGGAGAATCGATTACATCGGCACGGCCTACGTGGCGGGACGGCGCGCGGGCGCGATCCGCGAGGACGAGCTCGACGAAAACCAGGAGCACAACAATACGTATGAGCGGAGCAAGATGGAAGCGGAGAAGCTCGTGCGCGAGAGCATGCGCGAGCTCCCCGTCGCGATTCTGAGGCCGAGCATCGTTATCTGCGATTCGCGAACGGGCCGCGCATCGAGCTTCAACGGATTCTACCGGGCGATGAGAATGTACTCGCTCGGGCTCCTGAAGGCGGTGCCGGGCAATCCGTCGAGCGCCATGGATCTCGTCCCCGTCGATTACGTGACCGAGGCGGTGTATTCGATTTCAAATAATCCGGCGAGCGTCGGCACGTGCTATCATCTGACCGCGGGCCTGAAGAACGCGACGCCTCTCGGTGAGATCGCCGCGATCGCGAGCGCTCATTTCGGCAGGGAGAAGTTCGCGATCGTGCCGCCCGAGGAGTTCGTCGCGCACGTGTCGAATATACGGGATGGGCTCGGCGAAAAGGAGCTCGGCATGATCAACGAGATCATGCTCTATATGCCGTATCTCACGGGCGAGCTCAGGTTCGATAACTCGAATGCGGTGGCGGCGACCGGTCTCGAAGCGCCTCCGGTCCATTCGTATTTCGGGAGAATGGCGGAGTACATCATGAGGGCGGACTGCCGTTGACATATCGCGCGCCGCATCACGACGTTCTTGACAGCGCCCGCGTTCCGGTAGAAACTGTCGCATGAGGTTTTGAATTTCCGAATATATGGCGCGCAGGAGAAAGCGAGCGGATGTCGTAATGATGCAGGCAAAGAGCAGTTTCTTCGGACTCGGCATCGCGCCGGGCCTCCTCGGGGTGCTGGATGCGCTTAAATTCACCGTCCCCACGCCCATTCAGGAGGCGGCGATTCCGATCGCGATCGCGGGCAAGGACGTCATCGGAGTCGCGCAGACGGGGACGGGCAAGACGATCGCGTTCGGCATTCCCATGGTTCAACGCCTCGCCCAGGGAAAGAGCAGGGGGCTCGTGCTCGTGCCCACGCGCGAGCTCGCCCTCCAGGTTCACGAGGACCTCTCGAAGTTCGTCCGGGCCTTCAAGCTCAGGAGCGCCGTCGTGATCGGGGGCGAGTCGATGGGCAATCAGATCCGGCAGCTGAAAGAGCATCCGCACATCATCATCGCGACGCCCGGCCGCCTCAACGATCATCTCGAGCAGCGCCAGGTCCGTCTCGCCGACGTGAGCATCCTGGTGCTCGACGAGGCCGACCGCATGCTCGACATGGGTTTTCTCCCGCAGATCGAGCGCATCATCAAGCTGATTCCGAAGTCCCGCCAGACCATGCTCTTCTCGGCCACGATGCAGTCGAACGTTCTGAAGATCGCGTCCCATTACATGCATCTGCCGGTTCGCACCGAGATCGCGCCGTCCGGCACGGCGACCGATCTGGTGACGCAGGAGATACTCTTCGTCCAGAAGGAGCACAAGGGCCGCCTGCTCGGACAGGTTCTCACGCAGTACGCGGGCTCCGTGCTCCTCTTCGTGCGGACGAAGCGGGGCGCGGGCCGCGTGGCGAGGCTGCTGCGAGAAATGGGCTATACCGCGGGCGAGATCCACGCCGACCGGTCGCAGCCGCAGCGCAAGGAGGCCTTGCGGCGGTTCAAGACCGGCGAATACCGCATTCTCGTCGCCACCGACATCGCGGCGCGCGGCATCGACGTCAAGGATATCGAGCTCGTGATCAACTACGATCTGCCCGACGAGACCGGGAACTACGTGCATCGCATCGGCCGCACGGGGCGGGCTGGCAAGAAGGGACACGCGATCGCGTTCGCCACGCCCGACCAGCGCAGCGACGTGAGGGAGATCGAACGGTTCATGTGCGCCGCGATCCCGGTGTCGCGGGACTCGGAGATTCCCGCCGAGGTGCTCGCCGCGGAACAGAAGGCCGCCGCGAAGAAACCGGCTTTCGGAAGAACGCCTCGCCCGGCCCCGCGCCGCCTCAGGATCAGATAGCGGGGCGGGACGGCGACAATGGCAGCGGATCGATTTCAGCCTGAAAGGGGGATGATATGGCCGAAATGAAGGAAGGCTGCGTGAAAGCGGCTGCCGGGCCGATCGCGCCCGCGCAGCGAACCGAAGCTGGAGCCGCGAACGCTCCCGTGAAGGAGGTGGAGAAGATGCGCCCGCTCGTTGGACAGCCCGCGCCCGATTTCGAGGCGAATGCGTTTATCGCCGGCGAGGGATTCAAGCCGGTGAAGCTCTCGGCCTATAAAGGCAAATGGGTCGTCGTCTGCTTCTATCCCGGCGATTTCACCTTTGTTTGACCCACCGAATTGGCGGCGGTCGCCGCCCGGTACGACGAGTTCAAGAAACTCGACTGCGAAGTCCTGGCCATGAGCACCGACAGCCGTTTCGTGCACAAGATCTGGCAGGCGGAAGAGCTGTCGAAGATGGTCAAGGGGGGCGTCCCGTTCCCCATGCTGTCCGACGCGGGCGGCAGGATCGGCCAGGTGTACGGAGTGTACGATGAAGCCGCCGGAGTCGATATCCGGGGAAGATTCATCATAGACCCCGACTTCGTGATTCGCGCCATGGAGGTGCTCACTCCGGAGGTCGGTCGCAATCCCGAGGAATTGATCCGGCAGGTCAAGGCGTTCCAGCACGTGAAGAAGACGGGGGAAGTGACGCCTTCCGGCTGGCAGCCCGGCCAGGTCACGTTGAAGCCCGGGCCGGATCTGGTAGGGAAAGTGTGGGAGGTCTGGAAGCCCTGATCCGATCCGACCTCTGATGATCGTTGTCGCGTTTTCTTTTTGACGCGCCGGGCGGCTCGATGTAGAATGGGCGCGTTGGATGCCGCGCCGCCCGGCGCTGAAACCGTTCGCCTCGATAGGGGAAAAAAAGGAGACGAGAGCCTCCATGTCCACCTCCAAGATCCCAGATAGTGGATCAATTTTATGTAGCTGAATGCCGCGGCGCTGAGATGTAGCCGCGTCATTGAGCCGTGGCCCGTGGTATGCCCGGCGCGCACCGGGAGCGGGACGCGGCAGCTGCATGGGTCTTGGAGCAGGAGGTGCGACATGAGGCAGGACTCGCTCTCGAGGCACTTCGAGGCGATGGGCGCCCGGGTCAGATTCACGCGGCTCGAGCGGCGCCCCTTCCAGCGCGGCCGCGGTCCGTCGTACACGATCGACATTCAGCGCGACAGGCGCGGTCCCTTCTTCGACTTCGCTCTCACCGACAGGGCGCCCGAGTTCGAGATCCTTCAGACGGTGCCGAAGGAGCGCCACTTGTTGCTCCTCACGTCGCGCGGGGAGCGCTACCTCTGCGGTCACGACGAGCGCCACTGGTTCGTGTCCGGGATCGAGGCGCCGGTGAGCAGCGTGCATGCGGCGAAGCGGGCGCTCATGCCCGCCGCCGTGCTCGAGCGGGTCGGGTCGGTCAAACCCTCCAAGGTGGACAACCGCCGCAACCGCGTTTTCAAGCGGCAGGGGGAGTGGTTCTTCATCCCCGTCGACCGCAGCTTCGACGGCGAGACGATCCACCGGGACGAGCCGCTCAGGCGTAACGCTCGGAGCAAGGCGCACATCTGTGAGGAGCTCGTGCGCGCGGGAGGCACGGCAGTCTACATCGTTGGCGGCGCGACGCTCACCGAGAAGCAGTACCGGGACGCTGTGCGGCGGGATCCCGCTTTCGCCCGCCGGCGCAAGGAGATCCGCGTCGCGAACGCCGAGGTGTACGTGCGCGGCCGCGTGAGCCACGCGGACCACTCGACGATATTCCTCGAGGGATGGCATCACGTGCACATCAACCGGGAGCTCACCCGCTCGAGCATCGCGTTCCTCGACTAGGAGCGTTCGGGGCCGGCGGCATCGCGCCGCCGGCTCTTCAATTCTTTTTCTTGGAGAGCCTCTGTTCGAATACCGCGTACACGACCGGCACGAGGACGAGCGTGATGAGGGTCGAGCTCAGCAGTCCCCCGATCACGACGCGGGCGAGCGGCGCCTGCGTCTCGCCCCCTTCGCCGAGGCCGATGGCGAGGGGGAGGAGGCCGAGCACCGTGGTGAGGGTGGTCATGAGGATGGGGCGGAGCCGCCGCGAGCCGGAGATCCGGATCGCCTCGACGAGCTCCATCCCCTGGTTGCGGCGCATCTGGTTCGTGTAATCGACGAGCAGGATCGCGTTGTTGACGACGATCCCCGCGAGCATGATGCAGCCGATGAAGGCCTGCATGCTGAAAATGGTGCCCGTGAGCAGCATCGTGATCGTGATGCCGATGAGCGCCATCGGGATGGAGAAGAGCACGACGAACGGGTCTCGCCACGATTCGAACTGCCCCGCCATCACCAGGTAGACGAGCAGAATGGCGAGAATGAAGCCGAACAGCAGCTCCCGGAACGCCTTCTGCTGCTCCTCGTAGTCGCCGCCGAAGAGAATGACGAAATCCTTCGAGACCGGAACCGAACGGAGCTCGCGGCGGATGTCCCCGATCACCGATCCCATGTCGCGGCCGGTGTAGTTGGCCTGGATCGTGATGATCCGTTCCTGGTCCTTCCGTTCGATGCGGACCGGGCCTTCCTCCTGGACGGCCTCGACGACGTTGCGCAGGACGACCGGCATGCCGCGGCTGTTGACGACGGAAAGGTCGAGGAGGTTGTCCAGGCTCTTCCGATCCTCCTCGCTGAGGCGAACGAGAATGTCGTACTGCTTGCCGCCCTCGCGGTAGTAGGACGCGAGGGTGCCGCCGACCGCCGTTTGCAGCGCGTCCCCGATGCGCGTCACGCCGAGACCCAGGTCGGCCGCCTTCGCCCTGTTGATCCGGAAGATCTGCTCGGGATTTCCTTCCTCGCGGCTGATGCGGGTATCGGTGATGCCGGGGATCGTGCCGACCACTTCGTTGACCCGCTGCGCGAGCGCCTGGGCGGTCGCGAGATCGTACCCGCGGATCTCGATGCTCACGCCGCTCGACGACTGCGCGCCCATGCGCAGAACGAAGAGCCCCTCTCCGGCCCTCGTGCGGATCGTGACGCCCGGAAGGCCGGCGAGAGAGCGTCGCAGGTCGTTCGCGATCCGCTCGCTGCTGCGCCGGCGATCGCCGCGCGAAACGAGGTTGACGCGGACTTCGGCGGTATGGCCGCCCGAGGAGCCGAAGCCCCCGCCGCCGATGTTGGAGAGGATCGAGACGGCTTCGGGCACCTGCGCGCGGACGATTTCCTCAACGGCCCGCGTCGCCTGATCGACGATCTCCAGCTTCGTGCCCACCGCCATCTCGACGTTGACCCGCACCTCCCCCTCGTCCGTCGCCGGCATCAGCTCCACGCCGATGAGCCGCACCATCGCGGCCGAAACGGCGAACAGCCCGAGCGTCGCGAGCAGCACGGTTCTCTTGCGCTCCATCGCCCATTGCAGCACATTCGAATACCGCTGCTCGATTCTCAGGAACGCATCTTCGCTGTAGGAATAGATCCGGTGCAGGCGGTTCTCGTTCCGGTAATGCGCGGCCGGCTGGAATCGAAGGAAGCGGGACGCGAGCATCGGGATGAGGGTGAGCGCGACGACGAGCGAGCAGAGGAGAGAGAAACTGACCACGTACGCCATCTGCCGGAACATGATCCCCGACATGCCGCGGATGAACACGACGGGGAAGAACACGACGACGGTCGTGAGTGTGCTCGCCATGATCGCGGACCAGACCTCGGCGGAGCCGGTGAGCGCGCTCCGAACGTTGTCGGCGCCGGATTCGCGATGGCGGTAGATGTTCTCGAGGACGACGATCGCGTTGTCTACGAGCATGCCGATGCCGAGGGCGAGCCCGCCGAAGGTGATGATGTTCAGCGTGAAGCGGCTGAAATACATGAGCCCGAAGGTGGCGATGACGGAGATCGGTATGGCGGTCGAAATGATGAGCGTGCTCGAGACGTTGCGCAGAAACAGGAACAGAATGAGGATCGCGAGCAATCCCCCGACGAGAACCGCGGTCCCCATGTTGCTGATCGATTTCTTGATATAGACGGAGGTGTCGACGATGGGAACCAGTTT
>JBFYZM010000150.1:0-8327 GCA_041309505.1 Candidatus Krumholzibacteriota bacterium | reverse complement strand
GGAAGCCTGCCGTCGCTGAAGCGCGGCGAGACCTGGCGGGATCTCGGCATCGTGCCCCCCGCGGGAGTCGTGAAGAAAGTCGTTCATAGGGGCATCGCGCCGAAAGCATCCGTGTACCTTGCTTTCACGGGGCCCTACGAATGGTCGCGGGAGAATCAGTGCGCAATGAATCTCATGACGGAGGTGCTTCAGACGAAGCTCCGCGAGGTCATCCGCGAGGAGAAAAGCGGCACCTACGGGGTCAGCGTGTGGGGGAACGGCGATAAGTACCCCCGCGAGAAATATCAGATGTCCATCAGCTTCGGATGCGACCCCGCGCGTGTCGACGAGCTCGTGGCGGCCATCTTCTCGCAGATCGACACGCTGAAGATGAACGGGCCGGGGGATGACTACGTCCAGCGGGCGAAAGAGACAAAGAAGCGGTACTTCGAGGAGAAGATGAAGGAAAACGCGTTCTGGGCCGGAAACCTCCGCGAGGCCTATTTTCTTGGGGAGAATCCCGACGACATTCTCAAGAATCCCGGAATCTTCGAGTCGATGAGCCCGCAGCGAATACAGGAGGCGGCGCGGAAGTGCTTCGACACGAACAACTACATGCAGTTCGTTCTGATGCCGGAGAGTGAGGGCGGCAAGTAGCGGGCGACTTCTCGGAGATTGGACCCTTATGAATCGAAAGATACCGAACCCTTGGCTCTCGGTGCCGGCGGCAGATTACGAGGGGCACATGGGAAGCCCCGGCGTGCGGCAGCTCGAGTTCCTGAGCCGGGTTTTCGGCGAGCTCGTGCGCGAGTTCGGGCCCGAATCGCTCGTCGTGCTCGGCTGCGCGACGGGGAACGGGCTCGAGCATATCGAGCGCGGGCGCGTACGCAGGCTCGTCGGCCTCGATATCAATGCGGAGTATCTTGAAATATGCCGGAAGCGACACGCGGAGAATATTCCCGGGCTCGAGCTCGTCTGCGCGGATTTCGCTTCGTTCGATCTCGAGTCCGATTCGATTGACTTCGTTCATGCGGCGCTCTTTTTCGAATATGTCGATCCGGCCGCGGCGGTCGAGAAGATCTCGCGTTGGCTCAAACCGCGCGGTATACTCGCCGTCGTGCTGCAGCTGCCGAGCGACTCATGCGGCAAGGTGTCGAAAACGGACTTCGAGAGCGTCAAGGTGCTCGAACCGGTCATTCATCTCGTCGATCCGGAGCTCTTCGGGCGCCTCGTCCGCGAGCATGGATTTTCCGAAGTGAGATCCGCGCGAGAGACGCTCGCGAGCGGAAAAGAGTTCTCCCTGGGTGTGTACCGTCTTGAAAGCGCGCAAGGGTAAGCTGATTCTGTTCAACAAGCCGTTTCAGGTGCTCTGCCAGTTCAGCGCGGAGCGTCCCGGGCGGAGCACGCTCGCCGATTACATCCGCGTTCCCGGCGTGTATCCGGCGGGGAGGCTCGATTACGACAGCGAGGGACTCCTGCTTCTCACCGACTCGGGCGACCTGCAACATCTCATCACCGATCCCCGCCGCAAGACGGAGAAAACATATCTCGTGCAGGTGGAGGGCTCGCCCGGGCGAGACGCGCTCGATCGCCTGAAGCGCGGCCTGCGTCTTCAGGACGGTATGACACTGCCGGCGAAGGCGAGCCTCGTCGAGGCTCCGGACGTCTGGCCGCGCGTCCCGGCCATCCGATATCGAAAGAACGTTCCGACGGCGTGGCTCGAGCTCACGATCGCGGAGGGACGGAACCGGCAGGTGCGGAGGATGACCGCGGCGGTCGGTCTTCCGGCGCTTCGCTTGATCCGTATCCGTGTCGGCCGATGGGATCTCGGCGGTCTCGAGCCGGGCACGTGGAAAGAGATCGAGGCTCCCGCCCCGGAGAAATCGAAATGAAAGCGATGGTGCTGCACAGAATATCGAGCTTCGAGGATAACGCGGCGCCCCTCGCGTTGACGGAGCTCCCCGATCCCGTTCCGGGGGACGGCGAGATTCTCGTCAGGATCTCCGCGTGCGGCGTCTGTCATACGGAGCTGGACGAGATCGAGGGGAGGACGCCGCCGCCGCGCCTGCCGGTCATCCCCGGGCATCAGGTTGTCGGGCGCGTGGCGCGGGCGGGACGCATGGCGAAGAGCTTCCGCGCCGGCGAGCGTATCGGCGTCGCGTGGATCTACTCGGCGTGCGGGAAGTGCGAGCTCTGCCTCTCCGGCAGGGAGAATCTATGCGCCGCTTTCATGGCGACGGGCCGCGACGCGAACGGCGGCTACGCGGAATACATGACGGTGAGCGAGGATTTCGCTTACCCCATTCCCGCGATTTTCACGGACGCCCAGGCGGCGCCGCTTCTCTGCGCGGGCGCGGTCGGATATCGCTCGCTCCGGCTCGCGAACCTCGAGAACGGGCGTAGCCTCGGGCTCACGGGCTTCGGCGCCTCCGCGCATCTCGTTCTCATGATGGCGCGTCATCGGTATCCGGCCTCGCGCGTGTTCGTTTTTTCGAGAAGCGCCCCGGAGCGAGCCTTCGCCCGGGAGCTCGGGGCCGCATGGGCGGGGGACATCGGCGAAGAAGCTCCCGAGCCGCTCGCGGCCGTCATCGATACGACCCCCGCGTGGAAGCCGGTCGTCGAGGCGCTGAAGAGCCTTGCGCCCGGCGGCCGTCTCGTGATAAACGCGATACGCAAGGAAGAGAGGGACAAGGATTCGCTCCTCCGGCTCGATTATCCGGCTCACCTCTGGATGGAGCATGAGATCAAGAGCGTGGCAAACGTGACGCGCGCCGACGTGCGAGATTTTCTCGATCTCGCCGCCGCGATTCCGATCGTGCCGGAGATAGAGGAGTTTCCCCTGGAGGACGCGAACAAGGCGCTCCTCGAGCTCAAGGAAAGGAAGATCCGCGGCGCGAAGGTCCTCGTGATCGGGAAACGATAGATGATCCGCCCGCGGGCGGCGCCCGGCCGCCGCGAGGGGAATTCTCTTTGTTTGCGCTCGAAGCCTCGCTGCGGCACGGAGCTTGCTGATTTTATCGTCCGTCAGGCGGTTCGGGGCGGCGTTATCGATCTGCGGGAAGGTGCTTTCCGATGGAAATCAAAGGACTCGTGATTCAGGCTCGCAAGGAGTTCGTCGAAGAGCTCTTCGGCAGGGATGCCTGGCAAAAAGTCCTCGAGGCCCTGCCGCCCGGAGATCGCCACACGCTCGGCGATTTGATTCTGACGGCGAAATGGTATCCGTTCGAGCTCGGCGAACGCCTCGATCGAGCCATCGTCAACGTGTTCGGAGAAGGCAAGGAGAAGATCTTCGAGGATATCGGCGCAAAATCGGCTCAGCGGAGCCTGATGAAGGTCCATAAGTCGTTCCTCACGCCCGGCGATCCGCAGGCATTCATGAAGAAGTCCGACGTCATATATAAGTTCTATTACGATACCGGACGCCGCGAATATGCGCAGACCGGTCCGAACTCGGGCGTCGTGACGACCCATGAGGCCAAGACGTTTTCGGTCCCCGATTGTCTCACCGTCCTCGGATGGTACAAGGAGGCGCTCGGATTGTGCGGCGCGCGGAACGTCGAGGGAATCGAAGAAGAATGCCGCGCGAAAGGCGGATCCTGCTGCCGCTACCGGTTCAAGTGGAGCATGTAGGAGATCGCGCGGCCCGCGCCGCCGCTAGCGCGCGAACTCGACCCGGTCCAATTCTCCCCATTCGATCTCGATCTCTTTTCCGCCGTTCGTTTTGACGAATATTCCGTTGTTGTCGTCGTCGACGTCGTTCGAGTCGCGCAGCTTGAAGCTGCGGCCGTCCCACAGCGTCACGGTAGCGGAGTGAAATCCGACCGGCTTGATCTCCTTGATATTTCCGAGCTCGATATCGAACGCGAGGTCGCGATACTCGCCGTCGAGGATTTCCCACGTGAATTCTTCATCGTCGTCCCAGCGGATCTCGCCCGTGTATTTCGTGCCGTCGTCGGCGTACGCGGTGCCCTGGAGGCGCTTGCCGCCGTCGAAGCGGTTATAGGCGATGGACGCGGGCGGCGCCTTGAACTCGAGCTTTTCGAGCTCGTCCCAGTCCGCCGTGATCTGGCCGATCGCCGGATCGTAGACGGCGACGCCGCGATTCGAGTCGTCGACGTCGTTCGTTTCGCGGAGAACGATCTTTTCGCCGTTCGTCAGGGTCAGCGTGGCGCCGCTGGAGTTGCGGCGCTCGATGGCCTTGATCTTGGCGAAGGCGACCTTGCGCGTGTGATCCTTGTACTCGCCGTCGAGCACGTCGTTCGTGAAAAGCTCGTCCGCGTCCCAGCTCACCCAGCCCGTGTACTCGTCGCCGTGCCGCGTCGTCATCGTGCCGTAGAGGCGCTCGCCGAACTCCGATTTCAAGTCCGCCGGGCCCTGAAACAGCTCGACGCTTTCTATTTCGTCCCAATCGAACTCGATCTCGCCTTCCTTCGCATCCTCGATGACGATCCCGCGGATCTCGTCCCCGATATCGGTCGATCCGCCCTCGAGGCGCACCAGCTCGCCCGACTTGAGCGTCAGGCGCACGGCGTCGCTGCGGAGCGGCTCGATCGTCTTGATATGGCCGAAGCAGATGCCCGATTGGACGTTATCGTCGCTCTCCCAGTTCCAGCGCTCTCCGATCGTGATGCCGAACACCCGGACTCTCTCGTGGCGGTGTCCCGTTTGGCGGCTTCGACGTATGTCCTTGTTGCCGTTGAGGATATCGCACCAGGAGGCCTCGTTCTTGTCCCAGCGGATGAGCCCCTCGTAGACGTCTCCGTCCGCGGTGGTGAGCTTCCCGTACAGCCTGCCGCCGCTGTCGGCGAAAGCCGCTGAGGCTATTGCAATTATGAAAATCGCGACGACAGCGGAAATAGCGCTCCGTTTCATGCTCCGTTACCTCCGTGATTGTGAGAGACCATGTTTTTTATACGCGCCGGCGACGCGAATGGTTGCGGCGGAGAACGAATAAATGCAACAATCCGGGAGCGGCGAACGTTATTCGAGGAGAAAGGAGGAAACGAAAATGCAGCAACACATCACGGTAGTCGGCGCGCTCAGAATCGGTTCCGCCATAATGGGGATCATCATAGCCGGGATCGTGGCCCTGTTCCTGATAGGTCCCGGGATCATCGCTCAATGTGTCGACGGCGACGGAGAGGCGCTCGTGATACTCACGGCGATAGCGATACCGCTCATGTTCTTCTTCGTGCTGTTTGCCGTGCTCGACATCGTCGGAGGCATCGGGGTCCTGAAGCGCAAGAACTGGGCTCGGTATCTCGTCATGATCCATTCCGTTCTCGATCTGTTCAATTTTCCGATCGGCACCGCGCTCGGCATCTACTGCATCTGGGTGCTCGCCCATAGCGAGACCGCGCGGTTGTTCACGCAGGCGGCACACGAATAGCCGGGCGAACCATGAGGACGCCTGACGCGCGCGCGGGCGGAGGCCGGAGCGGCTGGACGATCTTCGCGATCGTCCTGTCCGTCTCCGCCGTGCTCGCGTACATCTATTTTCGGCAGGTGGGGCGCCCCTATCTCGCGGAACGTCTCGAGCTCCACGATCAAATCCTGCGAGGAACCGCGGAGTCGCCGTACCGGTATCGCGTGCTCGTGCCGTTCGTCGGGGAGGCGCTCACGCGCGCGCTCGGCGCCGTGCTCCCCGGCGATCGGGCGTTTCTTCTCGCGTACGCGCTCTACGATCTCGCGGCGATATTCTTCCTGCTCGGCGTGCTGTACCGGTATCTCAGGGCGTGGTTCTCGAACGAGCAGGCCCTCGTCGGCGTGCTGTTCGCCGCCGCTACGATGCCGATGGCGCTCAGGGATCACTACTTCCAGCCATGGAGCATTCTCGAGGCGGGTCTCTTCGCCGCGGGGCTTCTCTGCGTCCGCGACAAACGGTACCGGCTGCTCGCCCTCGTCGTCGCGCTCGCGTCGCTCAACAGGGAGACGGCCGTTTTTATTCCTTTGGCGTTTCTCTGCGCGATAGTCGGAGCGAAAGGGGAGGATGGAGCGAACCGTCCGTCCGGCGCGAAGGCGGCGCTCCTCTTCGGCGGCTACGTCGCGATATGGGCCGCGGTTTTCTTCGGCCTGAGAGCGCTCCTCGGAGACGCGCCGCGCGTCGTGACGGTCGAGGAGCTGCTCGCCCGCAATACAGACGCGTCTGCGATCTTCCGTGCCGTTATGCGCGCCGCGCTCATTTTCGGCGCATTCTGGATATTCGCCGTCGCCGGATTCCGGCGGGCTCCCGGATTCGTGCAGCGGACCGCTCTCCTCGCTCCCCCGTATCTCGCCGCGATCGCCTTGTGGGGCGTATGGCACGAGGTGCGGCTTCTCATGCCGCTCTACGCAATCGTCATTCCTCTCGGGCTTTCGTTCCTGTATCGCGAGCGAGACGCTTCGCTGCGTTCCGATTTCTGAGGCGCGCCGCGGAACAATCAATTTGCGGCTTGCGCGCGGCGCCGATGTGCCGCACAATAACCCTCGCATTCATTTCTGCGTCGGTTCATTCGTGGACCCTGAAAGGAGGCCGCTCATGACGGCCAATATCGGAACGGTCGATCGGGTGATCAGGTTTGTCTTAGCCTTCGTCGCGATCATTCTTCTCGTAACCGGGCGCGTGCATGGCGCTCTCGCGGTCATCGTCGGGATCGTCGGGATCGCGCTTCTGATCACGGCGTTCATCAAGTTCTGTCCCCTCTATCCGCTTCTGAAGATATCGACGGTGAAAAAGGCGAAGTAGGCGAACGCGGATTCCCGGTGGGCCGATCATGCCGATCAAGCTGGTTGCCGCGGCTATCATTATCTCGAAAGGGAAGGTCCTCCTCGCCCGGCGGAAGCAGGGAGACCGCCACCAGGGCTTCTGGGAATTTCCCGGCGGGGCCGTCGAACCGGGGGAGACGCTCGAGGAATGTCTCTCGCGCGAGTTGATGGAGGAGCTCGGCGTCGCGGCGACCGTGGCGGAGGTGATCGCCAGGAACGAATGCCGCTCCAAGCGCGGCTCGTTGGACCTCGTTGCGCTCCTCGCGCGCGTCGCATCGGAGGAGTTCCGTTTGACGGCGCACGACGCGATCGAATGGGTGGACCCTCGCGACCTCGGAAGCTACAAGCTTACCCCGGCTGATCTGCCGATCGCCGCGGCGCTCAGGGAGAGGACGGATCTGTTTCAATCATGAAGTCTATCGTACTGAAACGCGGCCGCGAAAAATCTCTGATGCGCAGGCATCCGTGGATATTCTCGGGCGCGATCGGCCGAGTTGAAGGCAATCCCCGCGCGGGGGAGACCGTCGATATTCTCGCCGCCGAGGGCGCGCTCCTCGGCCGCGGCGCCTATTCGCCGAGGTCGCAGATGACGGTGCGGGTGTGGACGTTCGATCCGCAGGAGGATGTGTCGCCGGAGTTCTTCGCCGGGCGTCTCGCGCGGGCCGCGGAATCGAGAGGGGCGCTCGTCGCGGGCGAGGGACCTCAGGGCGTCCGTCTCGTCAACGCCGAGTCGGACGGGCTGCCGGGGATCATCGTCGACCGTTACGGCGAGTATCTCGTCGCCCAGTTTCTGACGACGGGGGCCGAATACTGGAAAGCGGCGATCGTCGAAGCGCTCTCGCGGCTCGATGGCGTCGCGGGAGTCTACGAGCGCTCCGACGCCGACGTGCGCGAGAAGGAGGGTCTCCCGAAGCTCGCGGGCGTTCTCGCCGGGGCCGAGCCGCCCGATCTCGTCGAGATCCGGGAGGGGCCGTGCCGCTTCCTCGTCGACGTCAAGCATGGGCACAAGACCGGATTCTATCTCGATCAGCGCGAGAACCGCGCCATGATCGCGGAGTTCGCGCGCGGGGCGGCGATGCTCAACTGCTTCTCGTACTCAGGGGGATTCGGGATCGCGGCGCTCGCCGCGGGCGCCGTCGCGGCGACGAATGTCGACTCCTCCGCGCCCGCACTCGATCTCGCCATGCGGAACGCGGAGCTCAACGGCATCGACGCGTCGACGATCGAGAACGTCGAGGGGGACGCCTTCGCCGTCATGCGGAAATGGCGCGACGAAGGCCGCGTATTCGATCTCATCGTTCTCGATCCGCCGAAGTTCGCCGAATCGAAGTCGCAGCTCGCGCGGGCGAGCCGCGGATACAAGGATATCAACTGGCTCGCCTTCAGGCTGCTCGGGCCGGGCGGGATCCTGTTTACCTTCTCGTGCTCCGGGCTCATGAGCCCCGAGCTCTTCCAGAAGATCGTTTCGGACGCGGCGCTCGACGCGGGCTGCGAAGCGCAGATCGTCAGGCGTCTCGGACAGGCGTCCGATCATCCGACGCTCCTGAGCTTTCCCGAGAGCAGCTACCTCAAGGGATTCGTCTGCAGGGTCATAAACTGAACGC
>JBFYZM010000149.1:0-10720 GCA_041309505.1 Candidatus Krumholzibacteriota bacterium | reverse complement strand
GCGTTCCCGGGGGGTTTTTCCATGCCCGGGAAGCGATTCGCTGTCGAGTCGATTGGAGGTGCACCGGCCGCGCCGCTTCTTGTTGACTCCCGGAAAGACGCGCCCCTATACTCCCTTCGATTTTCCGGGGCACGGGAAATGCAACAAAGGAAGCACCTATGAAGACGAAATTCGTGCTGATCTCCATGCTCGCCGTTATCCTGATCACGCGGGCCGTTCCGGCTTCCGCGGCGGTGCAGGTCGTGTCGAAGAGCCCCTATGCGGGCGCCATCGCCATCGATGCCGCCACGGGAAGAGTGCTTTTCGAAGACAACGCCGACGCGCGGCTGTACCCGGCCAGCGTCACCAAGCTGATGGTGCTGCTCGTGCTTCTCGAAGCGATCGAAGCGGGCCGTATGAATCCGGCCGAGCCCGTCACGGTGACCGCGGAGGCTGCCAAGATCGGCGGTTCGCAGGTGTATTTGAAGGAAAACGAAGTGTTCTCCGTCAACGATCTGATGTACGCGCTCATGGTCGAGTCGGCGAATGACGCGGCGGTGGCGCTGGCCATCCATTACGCCGGCAGCAAAGCGGCGTTCGTCGACCTGATGAACGCGCGCGCGCGGGAAATCGGAATGAAAGACACGATCTTCCGCTCGGTGCATGGCCTGCCGCCGGGCAAGGGGCAGTCGCCGGACGTTTCGACCGCGCGCGATATAGCGCGGCTGTCCCGCGAGATCCTGAAGAAGCCCGGCGCCTTGAAATATACCTCCACGAGATGTCGGTCGTTCAGGACGCATACGGGGCACCCGTTTATGATGACGAATCACAACAAGCTGCTCGGCAGGGTCGAAGGGTGCGACGGGCTCAAGACGGGGTATTTCAGGGCGGCGGGGTATTCAATCGCGGCGACCGCGACGAAGAATAACAAACGAGCCATCGCGGTGGTGCTCGGGGCGTCGCACGCGAAAGTCAGAAACGCCAAGGCGAAAGAGATGCTCGCCAATGGGCTGCGGGATCTCGCGACATCGGCGGCATCCGCCGCCCCGGCCGCGGCGCACGGATCTCCCCGCTGAAAAGAGAGCGTCCGTTATCGCGAGCGCGGCCGTCCTCGCCGGCGCAGGCTCATTTCCTGTTCGGATTGTGCCGCGACGGCTTGCCCTCTATTCTTTCGATGGGATCGTTCACGTAGACTTTTCCGAGTCCGATCGCCGAGGTGAACGTTCCGCCTTTTCTGTCGTCGCTGATTCCGTCGGAATACCCGAGATCGACCGGGACCTTGCCTCTGCCGCCCATTGCGTCAACGACGTACGTCGGGCGAAGGAACCCGGTCGTGGCGCCGCACAGGTCCCTGCAGATTTCCTTGCCCTTGTACACTTCCGTTCTGAAGTGCCCCGTGCCCTCGACGAGATCGGCGTAATAGAGATAGTACGGTTTCACACCCATTCTCCCGAGGCCGTGCACCAGGTCTCTCATGACGTCCGTGTCGTCGTTGACTCCCTTGAGCAGGACCGACTGATTTCCTATCGGGACGCCCAGGTCCCTGAGCGTCTTCACGGCTCGATAGCTCTCGTCGGTTATTTCGTTCGGATGATTGAAGTGCGTGTTGATGAAGAGCTGCGGGTCTGTGCGCGACCGGGGCGTGTGTTTTCTCAGCACGTCGATGAGCTCCGTATCTTCGATGATCTTCTGGGGCCAGACGCAGGGAACTCTCGTGCCGATTCGTATCATGTCGAGGTGCTCGATCTCTCTGAGCTTGCCCAGAATCTCGTCGAGCCGCTTGTTCGAAAGGAGGAGCGGATCCCCGCCGGAGATCAGCACGTCTCTGATATCTTCATGAGACGCGATGTAGTCGATTCCCTTGTTTATCTCCTCGAGAGCCGGATTCTTGAGGTCGTCGCCGACTTTTCGCTTTCTCGTGCAGAACCTGCAGTACATCGCGCACTCGTTCGATACGTAAAACAGAACCCTGTCGGGATACCGGTGGATTATCGTTCTCGGGCCGCCGAGAGGTATATCTCCTTCCTCGTCGAGCGGGTCGGCCGTCAGGTCCATATAGTGCTCGAGCTCCTCGACGTCGGGAATCGCCTGTCTCCAGATGCCGTCGTTCATCTTCTCGATGAGGCCGAGATAATAGGTATTCACCCGCATGGGGTATCTGGCGATGACGTCCTTGAGGCGGGGATCGACTCTCGCCTTCTGCCCCGTGAGCCATTTCTCCAGATCTTCGAACGTCCTGATTCCGTTCTTCAGAACATCCTTGTACGTCATCTCCGATTCTCCTTTGCCTGACCGGCGTCTTACGTGCTTGTTCTTTCGGAATATGCGTTCGGAACGATTTTCTGCCCGTGGGCATGCGCATATACCTTGGTGAATTCGGCGCCGAAATAGAGCATGACGGCCGAATAATAGACCCAGACGAGAATCGCGATGACGGAGCCGGCGGCGCCATAGATGGAGGCGACATTGTACTTTCCGAGGTAGACCCCGATGGCGACCTTGCCGATCATGAAAAGCAGGGCGGTGAAGGATGCTCCGATGAGGCAATCCCGGAAGGCAAGTTTCCCGTCCGGCAGCACCTTGAAGATGATTCCGAAAAGGACCGTTATGATAACGAAGGCGACGAGCGCGTTGATGACATAGAACAGATTGATGGCGTCCTGCGGAAAGATGATCACGAGACGTTTGTTGAGAATGTCTATCAGGGAACTGACGATCAAGCTGACCATCAGGAGGAATCCTACGGAGCCGATCATGGAAACCGACATGAGGCGATTGTAGGTGAATTTCAGCATATGACGCTTGGATTTTGCCCGAATGCCCCATATGTGATTTATCGAATCCTGCATTTCCGAGAATACGCCGGACGCTCCGATTAATAGAATGATAATGCCCACGACCGTGGCGAACGCGTTGCCGTTCGAGAGAGTTACGTTCTTTATCGCTTCCTGTATTTGAATCGCGGCGTCGGCGCCCACCAGCCCGATGAGCTGCCCGAAAATCTCGCCTCTGACGGCGTCGTCGCCGAAAAACAATCCGCTCAGCGATGTTATGATGATAAGCAACGGGGGTAAAGAGAAAATAGTGTAGTAGGACAGCGCCGCGCTCAACTTGAGGCCGTCGTCGGCTATGAATCCTCTGAAGGTTTCTTTAATGAGATGACCGGTTTTCCTGGCCGCGCTTCCTATTTGCATTTGGTCGTGGTTGTGCCGGTGACGCGAGCGATGAGGTCATCGACCTTGAAGAACCTCATCCATGCGCGCTCGCTCAGGTAGTGGCGCCGGAGAATGCACAACGGAACGATCACGTACAGAACTCCCAGAGCGAGCAGGGCGACGCACGCCGCGACCCAACTGTGGCTCAGCCCGTAGAGCAGTAGCGCCAGTCCGAAGGGTAGAATCAGAAAGCCCGCGGCCATGATCGCAAGGAGCCCCAGCGCTATCAGAACGGCGATCGCCGCCGCCCTGGCGCTCTGCACCCCCTTGACGTAGCAGATGGCCGCGCGGATCTTGATCATATCCAGCGATACTTGCTTGTACCGCCGCAGCAGCCAGATGACGCCGACGGCGGAGACGCGCTTCAATAGTGTGGCAAGCATGGCTACCGGTTGTTCTTCCGGCCGAGAATGTAGCCGACCAGAATCCCGACAACAGCCGCGCCGCCGATGTACGGCCACGGATTTTCGTGCACGTGCTCGTCGACTTCCTGGGCCTTCTTGACGCCGAAATCCTTCGCGTGCACGGCCGCCTCGACCGCGCGCTTTTCCCCGCGCATGAAGGCGTGGCCGACCGATCTTTCCGAGTCCACGATGACCTGTTTCAAGGCTTCATACTTGTCGGCGATCATGCCGGTCACGTCGGATTTCTTCTCCTGCGCCGCTTCGTTGAGCAGCTTCAACGCTTCCGCGATCTTCTCGTTGCTGTGTGTCGCGGTATTCATCAAGCATACCTCCTCTTAAGGATCTGGCCCGATCCGATACTCTATGTAAGGAATATACCCGGGAGGCCCCTGCGAGTCGATAGTCCGGGAGGATGAAAAAGGAGCTAGCTCTGCGGAGCTAGCCTGGTCCCGGTCGAGCCCGTGCGGAAATGGCAGATTCGAGCAGATTGCCCGGGGCGCCGCATTCCCCTCCGTTTCCGGTTGTTCCTGGATCTTCCCCGGCAAAAAGTCGATTTGGCGACATGTCGCTCGCGGGCACAATACTTGCACGATTCTTCCGTGCCGGAATATGCAACCACTTGAATATAAGACGGTTAGTTAATCGGCGGACCGGGGTCGGGGCGCCGTTGGAGAATCTTCCACTCACGGGGAGAGACTATGCCGCGCATCGATGCATTCTTGAGGATAATGCAAGCAAATGGCGTTTCCGACCTTCACCTCAGCGCCGGCGCCAAACCGATGCTCCGCATCAACGGCGTGCTCGAGCAGGCCGAGCATCGCTCGATTTCCGAGGACGAGCTGAAGATACTGCTGTACGAGCTTCTGACGGATACTCAGATCGGCCATCTCGAGAGAGAGGGAGAGCTTGATTGCGCCTATACGCTCGCCAGCGTGGGAAGGTTCAGGATCAATATCTTCAAGAAGCATCCGGGACTCGGCGCCGCCTTCAGGATCATCCCGAACCAGATCCCGACTCTCGACGGCCTCGGGTTTCCCGGCAGCCTCAAGAAACTCATTCTCAATCGCGCCGGCCTCATTATCGTGACCGGCCCCACGAACTCGGGGAAGTCGACGACCCTGGCGGCCATGATCGATTATTTGAACGACCATGTGAACTACCACATTATCACCCTCGAAGACCCGCTCGAGTTCATCCATCCCAACAAGAAATGTCTCATCAATCAGCGCCAGATCGGCGAGCACAGCAAGTCGTTCGCCAACGCGCTCCGGGCCGCCCTCAGGGAAGATCCGAACGCCGTCCTCGTGGGAGAGATGCGCGACCTGGAGACGATATCCCTCGCGCTGACGGCGAGTGAGATCGGACTGCTCGTGTTCGGAACCCTGCACACGAAATCGGCCGCTCAGACCATCAGCCGCATCGTCGATGCATTTCCGATCAGCCAGCAGCCGCAGGTGCGCTTCATGCTCTCCGAAGTGCTCATCTGCATCTCCTCCCAGCAGCTTCTGCGAAGGCTCGACGGAAATGGACGCGTCGCCGCGATGGAGATCCTCATCGGCAATCACGCCGTCCGCAACATCATCAGGGAGCAGAAGACCCACCAGCTCAACAACGCGATCCTGACAGGGCGCAAAGAAGGAATGCAGCTCATGGATCAGCATCTCAGGGAGCTCGTCGAAGGCGGAATCGTAACCGCGGAAGAGGCGCTTCGGTACGCGGAAGATCCCGGTGCGATCCCCGTTGGTAACGCCAAACAGGCAAGCGCCGCCGTAATGAGCGGCCGGGAATGACCATGAAGAAGTCCCGTCTCGATCACATACTCTACCGTCTCGGATACGTTTCGGAAGAGCACATCAATCGGGCGCTCATCCACCAGAAACAGCACGGCAGAAAACTCGGCTCCAACCTGCTCGAAATGAAGTACATCACCGAAGAGCAGCTCACGGAGGCGCTTTCGGCGCAGTACGGCGTGCCGGCATATTTCCCGCCCGCGTATGGAATCAAGCCGCCGGAGAAGATCTTGAAGAGACTCCCGGCGGAGTTCGTCGAAAAGCACGTCGTTCTTCCCCTCCAATTCGACGCAGCAGGCACGACGCTGTCGATCGTTATCGCCGATCCCGAAGACGGGAAAACGATTGCCGAGGTCGGCCGCATCTGCAAATGCGAGAGCATCTCGGTATCGATAGCGCCGGAATCGGTCATCGAACGGCTCATCGCCGAATGGTATCGCGGTAGACCGGCGCGCTCGGGCTCGATCGAGCTTCCCGAGCTCTTCAACGCGGAGGCGGCGGGAGAGACCGGCACCGCTCATGGCATCGAAGAGGGAGGTGACGAGGGCGATCGCGTGAGGCGCGTGCTGATGGTGAGCGACACGGTTTTCCTGCGGAACTTCCTGACGCCGATATTCGAACGCGAGGGATGCAGCCTGACCATGCTGTCGGAGGAGCATGACGTGATCTCCGCCCTCAGGGACGCATCGATCGATCACGTGCTTGTCTCGAGGGATATGTCCGGTGCGTTCGAAGCGTGGATACGCCGGGAGGAGAACCGGGAGCTTACGCCCGAGATCTCCGTCTTCTCGACGATCAGCGAGGCGCTGCTCGACAATCCGGTTCCCTACGCGACCTGCGTTTCGACCGTTCTCAGATCGCTTCATATTGTAGCGGAGATCCGAAGCTCCTCATGCGATCCGGCTCCTCCCTACAACCTGATATGCAGGGATGTGCAGGCTCTTTCCCGGGCCGTCGGCCTCAACAGGCTCGCGGTCGACGGCCTGCAGATGGCCGCCCTGTTGCTCGTTCCGGCCGATCGCGGGGCGTCCGCCTGCGCCGCGGAGGGTCTCGAAACGGGCATGCCCGTGTTCGCCGATATCGATCGATCGATCGAATGCGCGCGATCGCTTCGATTTCCCTGGAACATAGAAGGCGCTCTTCGGGCGGTCTTCGAGCTCGTCTCCGGACGAGGGCATCCGGCGCACCACGAGGGCTCAGACAGAGATGCGGCGCTCGGGGCCCAGCTTCTCGCCCTCGTCTGGCACCGGCACCTGTCGATCCGCTCGGCGGATTTGAAACGGGGCAATTCCATGTCGGCGGTCAAGACCGGGCTCCGGAAAACCGCGGGGTTGCTGGCGCGTTCCGATCTCATCGAGACGTATATCAGGCATATCGAGCAGAGCAACGATTCGCTGCAATCGGTCTCTTATCAACAGCTATTCATCGTCGGCGAGGCCGGAACGTGCGTCGACCAGTTCGCCGCTCGGCTGAAATGCCTCGGATACCATCTCGTGAGAATCTACGATCTCGAAGAGGCGCGCCGTATGGGAGAGCGTCTTTCCCCCACGGGGGCAATCATCGACGAGAGCAGCTATCCCGGCGACATCCTGGGTTGCAGGGAGCTGTTCAGCCACGGACCGCCCATTCTTCTCTTCGCGGTCACCTCGGACGGCAATCCCTCTCACATCCTCGATCTGTTCGACGCGGGATTCGACGAGGTGTTCACGCCGCCCTTCGACTTCGATCTCATTACGGCGAGGATCGCGAAGACGATCAGGGATAGATCCACATCCGCCGCAAAAACGATCAAACCCGGAGGATTCAGCGCGGAGTTCAAGGCGCTGTCGTTTACCGACCTCATTCAGGCTCTGGGCCAGAGCCTCAAGTCGGTCCGTATCGGGCTCGTCAGAAACGATCATGAGCAGGCCGAAATCTACATGAATCGCGGCCGGCCGGTATTCGCGAAATGCGGTGACGCGACGGGCGTCGAAGCCATCTATCGCGTCATCGGCTGGCAGGAAGACGGCGCCTTCCTGGTCGAGCCGGAAGACGTGTTCCCGCGCGCGAACATCGACGCGTCGATTCAATCGATCCTGATGGAGGGGTGCCGCCAGTTCGACGAAAAGAACGCGTAGCCCGGCCTCCTCCGGCACCGGACCGCACCCGGCCCAATGCCGCCATCCCGAGGCGCTTCAATTTCCCTCACGGTTGTTCTTCCGTCTCCCTGGAATCTTCGGTCGGATCGTCGGACGCGCCTCCGACGTCTTTGAGCAGCAAGCGGGCGGGGCCTATCAGCCGGATCTCGGGAACGAGCGTGTCGAAATCCCCCTGGCCGATCATTTCCCTTCGCAGCATTTTGCGGGACACGTCGCCATAGTAGGCTTTCAGCCACGGGCGAAGGCTCAGGTCCTCTTCGAAAGAATACATGAAACGGTTGGGCCGGGGGATGATGCTCGCCATGAAGATCGCCTCGGCCAGGGTCAGGTTTTCCGCGTCCGTGTCGAAATAGAAACGCGCCGCGCCCTGCGCGCCGTTGATCCCCGGTCCCCATTCGATGATGTTCAGGTAGATTTCGAACATTCGCTCCTTGGAGATCAGCCGGTTCTCTTCGATCAGCCAGGTGATGATCATTTCCTCAAGCTTGCGCGCGACGGTTTTCTGCCTGGTGAGATACAGGTTCTTGACCAGCTGCATCGATATGGTGCTCGCTCCCCGGACAAAACGCTTTTCCTTCAGATCGGCGGCGATTGATTTCTTGAAATGCTCGAGCAGGAAGCCGCTGTGCCCGAAGAACGCGCCGTCTTCGGAAATCAGGACGGCGTTCCTGAGGAAGGGAGAGATCCGGTCGAGGGCGCGGAAATCCGGATTCTCGGGTCCGACCATGAACGACCTCAGGGGCTGGTTCTTCGCGTAGACCGTATGAAGAAACGGCTCGTTGACGGCTCTGAAATCGATGCGGCCGAATCGCTCGATCTTGAAATCGCGTTTCTCGAGATCCGATTCGAGGCGGAGCGAATCGGGGCGCGCGAAATCGACGAAGAAGCTCAGCCGGTACGCGAGCTCCCCGCTGGTCCGGATGCCGGCGAGCCCGGTGAACAATCCGGCCGGCAGCGAACCGAAAAAATCGTCCGCCTTGAAAGCGGTTCTTTCGATCTCCAGGGCCAATTGCTTCTCCGGTCTGATAGTGAGCTTGAGGTGCGGATGGAACGAGAGCCTGTTGATCGATACCCGCGTCCGCTTCTCCATCTCGATGAAATCGGCGCCGATATGCAGGGCATAATCGAGCGCGGCGTTTTGCAGGTAAACGTCTTCCGCGGCGATGCGCGGATGGTTGATCGTCAGGCCGCTGACCGAGAGAAGGCCGTCGAGATTCAGCGCGCCGCCGCGAAGGCCGCCGCTCTTCAGGCGGACGCCGAGGGAATCGAAGCTGACCCGCACGCCCCATTGCCGGTCGATAAACGGCAGGGCGATACTTTCGCCGGGGCGCAGGGGCGAGAGTCTGATCGCCGCCAGCTTCTTTCTTCGATCGATGTCTCCCGCGAAACGGCAAGCCCATTTTCCGCCCTGATTTTCGATCTCGATGGTTGTATCGAAGCCGGGCGCGTCGATGGCCAGCCGGGGAACATGAAAGGTCTGCCGGATCCGATCGATATCGGAATTGACGGTGAGACGGTTTATTTCCAGGCCGTCCGGAATGCGCGCGAAAAAGAGATCGAGCAGATAACCGACCTGGGCGGAATAGGCGCGCGCCCGGCCTCTCCTCGGATTCGCTTTCGTTTCGCCAACACCCCGGGCGAAGCCTTGATCCGGCACGCTGTCCCGGCGAAGATCGATCCTGAGATCGTTCATCTCGACATCTTTGGGCCGTACCTGCCCGACGAGCATTTTCCAGAAGGAGACTTCGACGTAACAAGAGCGCAGATCGACGCTGAGGGTTCCGGTTTGCGACCATAGCCGGATGTTCTCGAAAACCAGCCGGCCGAGGCCGTCGAATTGCGCCGAACCGACGCTGACGACGGTCTCCGGGTGCCGGCGCTGATAGCTCCGGATCTTGTTGTCCAGCATGCTTTCCAGCGCGATATCGCGCAAGAGCAGGAACGATACGAACAAAACCAGCGCCGCGACCGGCAGGGCCAGCGCGCCGATCTTCAGAGCTTTCCTCGCTCGTGGACCGGCGACCGCTCTCCTGAGATTTTCTGACCCGGCGACCGGTTTCAAGATCGCTCGACCTCCTCGACTGCGAAACGAACGCCAATCCTATCATATTCCATCCGGCATTTCACGCTCGTATGTGCCCGGGTCACGCAAGATCAAGCATCGAAGGGATCATGCATCTATATCTGGAAATCTCGCTTGCACCATGATATAATGGGCGCTCTCACTTCAGCAAAGGAGGTCGAACTATGGGTTTCTGCGGCAGAAAAGTCTTTTGTGTTCTCGCCGTGTCGATGGGGATTCTTTTTCTGCAGGCCGCCTTTTCTCCCGTCATCGCGGATCCGCAGGAAGAGGAGGTGGATTGGCTGCTCAAGATACGGCTCGATTATCCGGGCCTCGGCATCATGGACACCATCTCGCTCCGGGGGCCGGTCGATCTGAAATGGTTCGAGCCTTATCCTTCGCCGCTTTTTCCCCCGCACCTGGAAGTAGATTCCGAGATCGACACCATCAGGTTGCGGAACAGAAGCGGAGTCTGGGGGCGCGACATCCCCGGTTTCCCGATCCATGGCAAGGGCTTCCTGCTCGAGCCCGAACCGTGGGTTGAGAGCTTCTTCGACATCACCTTCGAAATCCATATACCCGGGCGTCTCCCGAACGATACGCTCAGCCTGTTCGCTCCCGTGCGCACCTTCGGCATGGCGCACGACTGGCCGCCCTTTTTCGATAAGTTCGAAACCCCTCCGGGCATGCCGCCCGCTCCGCTCCACGGGCGGGACGGTCTGGTGGCAGCGATGCTGCTGTCGATGGAGTATGAGATGGTCCCGCACTACGAGCCTGAGGCGCACCTCTCCGTGGCGACCGCGTACGGATCCGAGGTCGCGATCGTGGGGGAAAACGGGATGATCCACATGTCGGCCGGGCTTTCGGGCGATTACGTCGCCGAGGAAGCGATATTCAGCTACCGGCATTGCGGCGATCCGGGGCCCTTTGCGCCGTTTCATGTCGACATGGACGGCTCGGCGCGGATCTATTCGACGATTCATCCCGAGGGAACGGGTGACGGATGGTCGGCGTATTTCGATCCGGGCTCGGAGCCTTTCGAGGGGCAGTGCGTCCGGTTCGAGGTGGCGCTTCTCGTTCCGCCGTATGGAATCTTCAGGGATACGGTCATGGCGTGGGTCGATCCCACCCC
>JBFYZM010000148.1:0-9432 GCA_041309505.1 Candidatus Krumholzibacteriota bacterium | reverse complement strand
GCGTTCGGGCCGACCGCGACGGGGCTGCGTGAGGGGACGTTGACGATATCGAGCGACGACCCGGACGAGGGAGAGGTGGACGTGACGCTGCGGGGCGAGGGGTCGATGCCGCCGGTGATCTCGGTGGCGCCCGATTCGCTCGCGGACAGCCTGATGACGGGTGAGACCTCGACGCACCAGATGACGATCTCGAATAGCGGTCTGAGCGATCTGGCGTGGAGGGCGTCGGCGTTGTCGGCGGAAGATGCGGGGAGCCATATATACTCGCTGACGGCGCCGGAGGCGGGAGCGGTCGATCCGGAGACGGGGAAAGAGTTCGCGGCCGATCAGATCCGAACGGCCGCGATTTCGGCGTCGCTGAAGGATCTGACCGGCGTGCGTATCCTCTGGGATGAGCACCATGGGCAGCCGTCGCCGGACTACTGGTCGACGATCGTATCGGATCTGACAGCGCGGGGGGCGACGGTGACCGAGAGCTCCCAGGAGCTGACGGCGGAGCTTCTCGAGGAATATGACCTGCTCTGGCTGCTGGATATGGGGTCCTTCACGACGGCTGAGATCGCCGCGGTGCAGGTGTGGGTGAGGGGTGGTGGGGCGCTCCTGTTCGAGTCCGATCAAGCCGCGACGCCGATCAACGAGCTGCTGTCGGGTTTGGGGCTGGGGATCATGTACATTCCCACGAGCGCGGCGGCAGGGACCACGACTGCCGTTTATCCGCATGCCACGACCGCGGATGTCGCGGGCATACACCTCGGCAATCCGCTGGCGCGCCTCGCGGTCGAGTGGCCGGCGGGGCGGGCGGTCGATGATTCGCAGGGGTCGGCCGTCTGCGCGTACGGCACGGTGCAGGGCGGAAGGGTGTACGCCGTTTCGGACGAAATCTTCGGCGATGGGGTTATCGGGATTGCGGATAATCAGCTCTTCGGGAACCAGGTGGTCGACTGGCTCGCGCAGGCCGTCGATTGGATCGTCGCAACGCCGAGCTCGGGGACGGTAGCCGCGGGCGGGACCGACACGCTCGACGTGACGTTCGACGCGACGGGGATGTACGGGGGCGACTACGCCGCGGATCTGACGATCGCGAGCAACGATCCGCTGAATCCCGAGGTGTCGGTGCCCGCATATCTGCACGTGACGGGAGCTCCGGACATCGCGGTGTCGGATACGCTCATCGACTTCGGCCTCGTCTGGGTGGGGTACGGAGACGGCGATACCCTCACGGTCCGGAACGCGGGGACGGACAGTCTGTTCGTGAGCCGCGTCGCGGTGAGCAGCGAGCGCTTCGGCGTCGATACGGCGGGATTCGCTCTCGCCGCCCGCGAGTGGCGGCTTCTTCCCGTGACCTGCAACGCGGTCGGCACCGGGATCACGGAGGGGACGCTCGCTATCTTGAGCGACGATCCCGATGACGATACGCTTCTCGTGTCGCTTCGGTTCGAAGCGGTAATGCCGCCCGTGCTGCAGATCTCGCCGGCGTCTCTGGCCGCCGGTCTCCATACCGGCGAGAGTCTCGTGCGGACGCTGACGATCGACAACGGCGGCGAAGACAGTCTCGCCTTCGCCTTCACCGAGCGCGGCCAAGCGTCCGGAGGAGGGCTCAAGATCCTCATGCTGTACGCGGACTACGTTCCCCCGCAGGACATGCGGGATTCGCTCGGCGCGTTTCTCGATATCGAGCGCGTCGATGTGTTCGACGCCTGGCACGGTACGCCGTCGCTCGGCACGCTGCTCGGGTACGACTGCGTCATTCTTATGAACGACTATCAGTACAAGGATCGCTGGGCGCTCGGCGACGCGCTCGCCGACTACGTCGACGGCGGCGGCGGCGTCGTCCTGGCGCACGGCACGTTCGTCGGCTACTACGCGGTCGCGGGACGCTTCGGGAGCCAGGGGTATTACCCGTTCAACCTGGCGACGCGCTATAGGGCGGCGGCGGATCTCGGCAACTACGACCACGGCCATCCGATCATGGCGGGAGTGACGAACGCGCACACCAATTCCCCGGCCGAAGTGACCCTCTCGACCGGGGCGATATGGGTCGCTTCCTGGAGCACGGGGATTCCTTTCGTCGCGAC
Organism: Candidatus Krumholzibacteriota bacterium; assembly: GCA_041309505.1. Taxonomy (GTDB): domain Bacteria; phylum Krumholzibacteriota; class Krumholzibacteriia; order Krumholzibacteriales; family Krumholzibacteriaceae; genus SSS58A. The sequence continues at coordinate 7,357 of JBFYZM010000148.1, read as the reverse complement.
GAAGGGGGAGCACGTCGTCGGGGCGAACGTTTCGGTGGGGGATCTCGCGCAGCACGAATGGACCGGGGATATCCCGCGTCTCATTCATAACGCCGCCTTCTGGGCGAGCGGCGGCGGCGGCATCTGCTGGGCCGACGCGGCGCCGAAGAGCGGCGTCGTCGCTCCGTTCGGCTCGACGCAGGTCGCCGTCACATTCAATCCGGCTCGCTCTGCGCCCCGGCCGGCTCGTTCGACGATACGCTCGTGGTCTCGAGCAACGCGCCAGCCGCGCCGAGCGTGCGCGTGCCGCTGCACCTCGACGTGATCGCCGCTCCGGACGTCGCGGTCGGCGACACGCTGCTCGATTTCGGATCGATCCTCATCGGCAATACCGCGGAGAAGACGGTCACGGTCGCGAACTACGGTGCGGCCCTTCTGGCCGTGAGCTCGCTCGCCATCGACGATCCCTCATTCACCGCCGACGCTTCGAGCTTTTCGCTCGCGGTCAACCAGGAGCGTGTGATCACCGTCGTGTTCGATCCGGCCGCTCCCGGGCTCGTCGAGGGAACGTTGACGATCGCGAGCAACGACCCGGATGAACCGGTCGCCGCGGTGACGCTGCGCGGGCAGGCGCTCACGCCGCCCTCGATGTCGGTCTCTCCCGATTCCCTGAACGCGAGCCTCATGCGGGGAGATTCTCTCGTGCGGATCGTTCGAATCGGAAACGAGGGAGCGGCCGATCTCGAATGGAGTATCTATCCCCTCGACGGGGCCGCGATGGACGGGTACACCCTTCCTCCGGCTCAAATGCCGGAGGGGAAGCCATCCGCCGACGAAGGGATCGTCATGGAGTACGCGGAAGGCGTCCGCATGGAGACCGGCGAGCTCGTGGCGACTCTCGCCGATCTCACGGGTGTTCGGGTGCTGTACGATTATTCGCATAGCCAGTATTCCGACACGTACTGGTGGAGGACGTTCATCGGAGATCTCCAGGCGCGGGGGGCCACGGTGGCGATGAACAGGGTCCCGATCACGCCGGCGATCCTCGCGGCGTGCGATGTCTACTGGATCACCGACGTGCAGGCGCCGTTCGCGACGAACGAAATCGTCGCGCTGCGCGATTGGGTCGAGGCCGGCGGCGGCCTGCTCCTCGAAGGGGATCAGAGCGCGACCGCATGGAACGCCGTTCTGGCGGGAATGGGAGCCGGCATCGAGTACTCTGCGACACCGGGGACGAAGGGCGTGACGACGCAGGTTCTCCCGCACGTGGTGACGCTGGATGTGTCGTCCGTGCTCCTCTACAACAACGTTGGCCATCTCTCGTCGGTGAGCTATCCGGCCCGGCTGCTCCTGAACGACAATGCGGGACTCGCCAACGCAGCCCACAGCGTCGCCGGCGCGGGAAGAATCGTCGTTTTCGCCGATGAGCCCTTCTATAATGAGTATATCACGGCGGAGGACAACCGGCTTCTCGGCAACCAGGTCATGGATTGGCTCGCGTTCGGGGCGAACTGGCTGAACTCCACGCCGATTCAGGGAACGGTCCCCGGCGGCGACACGGCCGCCGTCGCCGTCACGATCGATCCGCGGGGCCTCTACGGCGGCGAGTACGACGCGCGTCTCCACGTCATGAGCAACGTTCCGTCGACGCCGGAGGCGACGGTTCCCGTTCATGTGAGCGTGACGGGAATTCCGGCCCTCGCCGTGTCGAACACGATTCTCGATTTCGGGGACGTTCTGATCGGGGCGACCGAGCCCCGGACTCTCGTCGCGACGAACGTCGGCACCGATCTGCTCGTCGTGAGCGGGTACCGCGCAGCCGGGGCAGGATTCGCCGCGGATACGGCGGGCGTCACGCTCCCCGTTCACGGCACGGATACGCTGATCGTGACGCTCACGCCCCCCGCCGAAGGACCGATGTCGGGGCTTCTGACGATCTGCAGCAACGATCCCGCCGACACCGCGCGCGCGATCGAGCTCGCGGGCAACGGCCTCGTGCCGCCCCAGATCGTCGTCTCGCCCGGCGCCGTGAGCGACACGCTGTACACCGGCGGGATATCCAGCCACGTTCTCGAGATCGAAAACCCCGGCGCGTACGACCTCGTTTTCACGATCGCGGAGAACGGCTCGGGGAACCGCATGCTCTTCATCGCGGCGGGATCAGCCAACGTCTCGTTCGTGCGTTCCGCGCTTCTCGCGTATTCCGACGTTTCGGCGGTCGACGTGTTCAACGGAAGCGCGGGGACGCCCTCGCTCGAGTATCTCCTCTCGTATCGATGCGTCATCGTCGCCGGGGGGCCCTGCGCCGATCCCGTCGCCGCCGGCAACGTGCTCGCGGATTACGCGGACCGAGGCGGCGGCGTCATCCTGGCTTTCGCGTCGCACATGTCGGGGATCGCGCTGCAGGGGCGGATCATGGGCGCGGGGTATTCCCCCTTCACGGTAGCCTCGGGCATTTCGACGAACGGGGTGCTCGGAAGCTATGACGCGGGGCATTCGATCATGGCGGGCATCGACTGGATGCAGAGCGTCGCGTACAGTCCGACGAGCCTCGTTCCGGGGGCGCACCTCGTGGCGGCGTGGAGCGGCGGCGTGCCCGCCGTGGCGACGATGGGGAATCACGTCGTCGGCGCGAACCTGTTCACGATGAACGAGGGAAGCTCGCCGGGGCCGAACACGATCGTCGTCGCCCGGCTCCTCCGCAACGCGATGCTGTGGATGTCCGGCGGAAACATCTGCTGGATGGACGCGCGGCCTTCCGCCGGTACCATTTCCCCGCATACGTCGGCGCAGATCACGGTCACCTTCTCAGTGCTGAACGAGCCGGTGTGCGTCACGGAGGGGGACTACCTGGACACGCTCGTCGTCGAGAGCAACGTTCCGACGATGCCGCGGGTGAACGTCCCGCTCCATCTGCTCGCTATCGCCGCTCCCGACATCGTCGCGGCCGACAGTATGCCGGATTACGGCCCCGTAATGCTCGGCACGTCGATCTTCTACACCATGGTCGTTTCCAACGCGGGCCGGGATACGCTCGTCGTGAGCGAGATCACGAGCGACAATCCATCCTTCTCCGCGGTTCCGGGAGCGTTCTCGCTCGCGCCGTTCGGAAGCCGGGACCTTTTCGTCCATTTCGCGCCGGTCGATACGGGCCTCGTGCACGGAACTCTCACGATCCGATGCAACGATCCCGACGAGGCGAACGTTCCGGTCGCTCTCTCGGGAACGGGCCGCTCCAATGTCGCGCTCGTTTCGCCGCTCGGCGGCGAAGAATGGCTCATCGGCGAAGCGGATACGATCAGGTGGACCGTATCGGGTCCGGCGCCGGATTCGGTGAGCGTATTTCTCAGCAGGGACGGAGGCGCGAGCTACCTCGATACGCTTGCAACGGGTCTCGCCGGCACGACCCTGTGCTCCTGGGTCGTGGCCGCTCCCGAGACGCCTTCCGCGAGGATCATGATCAGATCGTACCGCGGGGCGGCCGTGTCGGGATACGACGCGAGCGACAGCCTCTTCGCCATCGTCGCCGTTACCGGAGTCGACGATGACGCCGATGCCCCGCCGGCCGTGAATTTCCTCGCGCAGAACTACCCGAATCCGCTCAATCCGTCCACGCGGATAGACTTCTCGCTGCGCGAGTCGGCCCCCGCTGCGCTGAAAATATACGACGCGGCAGGGCGCCTCGTGCGGGTGCTGCTCGACGAACCGAGAAAGGCCGGCCGCTATTCGGAGAACTGGGACGGGCGGGACAACCGCGGCCGTGCGGTCGCGAGCGGCGTCTATTACTGCCGCCTCGTCTCCGGCTCGTTCACGGCGACCCGGAAAATGGTCCTTCTGCGCTGATTTCGTCCGGTCGCCGGCGGGCGAAGCGATCTCGATTCCCGGCTGTCATCGATATTGTATTGATTGCCGCGGACGCTCTGGGGTACCCTATCGCCGATCATGCGAAGAAAGGGGTATCCGGTGGCCGGTTTATTCGATCGAATCAAGCAAAGCGCCGCCTACGTCAGAGGCGCCGCCGGCGTGAAGCCGTCCTTCGGCATAATCCTCGGAAGCGGTCTCGGCGGCCTCGCGAAGAAGATCAAGGTCAAGGCGACCATTCCCTACGAGGATATCCCGAATTTCCCCGTCTCGACGGTGAAGGGGCTCCACGCGGGGAACCTCATCCTCGGGGAGCTCTCGGGGAAGCAGGTCGTCGCGATGGAAGGGCGCGTGCATTACTACGAGGGGTACACCCTCGAGCAGGTCACCTTTCCCATCCGCGTGATGAAGGCGCTCGGCGCGCGCTCCCTCATTCTCACCTCGGCGGTCGGCGGGATGAATCCCCAGCTCGATCCCGGCGACATCGTCGCGGTGACCGATCACATCAACCTCATGGGAGACAATCCGCTCATCGGACCGAACGACGAGCGCCTCGGGCCGCGATTTCCCGACATGAGCGAGCCGTATCACCGCGCATACATCGCGCTCCTCGAGAAGGTCGCCCTCGACGTGAAGGTGGCCGTGAGACGGGGCGTCCTCGTCGCCGTCGCCGGGCCCAATCTCGAGACCGCCGCGGAGTACCGCTTCCTTCGCCGCATCGGCGCCGACATCGTCGGCATGTCGATGGTGCCCGAGACGATCGTCGCGGTGCACAGCGGTGTCAAGGTGCTCGGGATATCGGTCGTCACGGACAAGGCGACCCCCGACTGCCTCGAGCGGGTCAATATCGCCCAGATCGTCGCGACGGCGAAGGCGGGGGAGGCCAAGCTCTCGAAGCTCGTGTGCGAGTTTCTTCGAAGAGCCTAGCGTCACGCGCCCCCGTTCCGTTCGGGCACGAACCACCGATAGAGCGCCGGAATGAAGAAGAGCGTGAGAAACGTCGACGAGACGAGCCCGAACACGACAACGATCGCGAGCGGGCGCTGCACCTCCGAGCCCATCCCGCGTGCGAAGAGCAGCGGCAAGAGGCCGAGGATGGTGGTGAGCGCGGTCAGCAGCACCGGACGGAGCCGCAGGAGCGCGCCGTCGATTACCGCATCAGCCGAGCCGATCCCGGCCCGGGCGAGGTGATCGATGTAGGTGACCAGTATCAGGCCGTTCTGCACGGCGATGCCGAAGAGCGCGATGAATCCGACCGACGCGGGCACGGAGAGATACTCTCCGAAGAGATATAATCCGAAGACCCCTCCGATGAGGGCGAGAGGCACGTTCGTGAAGATGAGGAGCGCCGGGCGAAGCCTGCCGAGCGAGAGGCGGAGCAGGAGAAAGATGGCCGCCAGCGCCGCGGGCACGATGAGCGAAAGCCGCCGCATCGCCCTCTGCTGATTCTCGAACTGTCCGCCGTACTCGATAAAGTATCCCGGCGGCAATTGTACCCGCTCGCGAACGCGCGCCTTGATGTCGGCGACGGCGCCGCCGAGGTCGCGGTCCCGGACGTTCGCCGTCACGGCCCATCGGCGCTGGCTGCGCTCGCGGTTCACCTGGATAGGGCCGACGACCCGCTCGATGTCCGCGACGAGGGAGAGAGGCACGTCGTTCCCGTAGCGGGTTCGCACCGCGAGAGCGCCGATCGCGTCCGGATCGGCCCGGTATTCCTCCTTGAATCGCACGGTGATGTCGAAACGGCGGGTGCCGAGATAGATCTGGCCGACGGTGCTGCCGCCGACCCCCGTCTCTATCGTTTCGAGAATTTCCGACGCGTCCACGCCGTATCGAGCGCATGCATAGCGGTCCGCGATCACCTGCACCTGCGGCTGGCCGTAGTTCTGCTCGACGGCGAGATCGACGAGGCCCGGAACGTCCGCGATCGCTTCCCGGATCTCGTCAGCCTTCGCCCTGAGCACGGCGAGGTCGTCGCCGAAGAGCTTCACGGCGATCTGGGTGCGCACCCCCGTGAGCAGCTCGTCGAACATGTTCTGAATCGGCTGCGAGAAGCCGATCTGCACGCCGGGATAGGGCGAGAGCGTTCGGCTCAGCGCCTCGACGATCTCCGCCTTCGTCGAATACGTTTTCCACTCCGATCGCGGCTTCAGCGCGATCTGAATGTGGGCCGTGTTGACCGGGTGGGGATGGCTCCCCGTTTCCGGGCGCCCGATCTTCGCGACGGTGCGATCGACCTCGCTCACTTCATGAATCCGTCGTTCGAGCTTCATGATTGTTTCCGCGGCGCGCTCGAGCGAGATAGAAGGTGCCATCGCCACGTTGATCTGGATCGCCCCTTCGTCCAGTGTCGGAATGAACTCGGTTCCGAGCCGCGGGAAAAGCGCCGCCGCGGCGACGAAGAGCGCGAGCGTTCCCGCGACGACGAGCCGCCGTCGCTTGAGAGCGGCGACGAGGAGGGGGCGGTAGGCGCGCATGAGCCAGGTCATGCAGCGGGGGCAGTCGTTCGTCTTCACGCGAATGAAGAGCGACGAGAGCACGGGCGCGAACACGAGCGCCGCCGCGATGGAGCCCGCGAGCGCGAAACTGATCGTGAACGCCATGGGGGAGAACATCTTCCCCTCGACCCCCTGGAGGGTGAAGAGGGGGAGGAAGACGATGATGATGATCGATACCGAGAAGAGGATCGGCCGTGCCACTTCGCTTCCGGCCGCCGCGATGACCTCTGCCCGGCGCCGCCCGCGGTTCGCGCCGTCCGCGAGATGGCGGCAGATGTTTTCGACGATCACGATCGACGCGTCCCCGAGCATGCCGATCGCGACGGCGATGCCGCCGAGCGTCATGAGGTTGGCCGAGAGACCGCTCCATCCCATGAAGATGACGGCGACGAGCGCGCACAGCGGAAGGGCGAGCGCGACGATGAGCGCGCCGCGGAGATTCCCGAGAAGCAGGATGAGCACGAGCACGACGAGCAGCGCACCCTGCCAGAGCGCGCTTGTCATGGTGCCGATCGCGTTCGCGACGAGCGTGCCCTGATTGTAGTACGGCACGAGCATGACGCCGGGGGGGAGGGACGACGCGATCTCGGCGAATTTCACGTCGAGCCGCTCGATCACCCGGGACGTGTTCTCGCCGAAGAGCTTGATCACGATCCCCGCGACGACCTCCTCCTCGCCGTTCAACGTCACGACCCCGCGCCTCACCGCGTTGCCGTATTCGACGGAGGCGACGTCCCTGACGCGAACGGGAGCGCCGCTCGAAACCTTCACCTGAATGTCGGCGAGGCGTTCCCGGTCCTCGATGAGCCCGATTCCCCTCACGAGGTACTCCTCGGCGCCGAGAACGACGAACTGCCCGCCGGCGTTTCGGTTGTTGGATGCGATCGCGTCGACGATTTCGTCGAGCCGGATGCCGAATTTCCTCATCGCGTAGGGATCGAGCTTCACCTCGAACTGGAGCACGTGCCCGCCCATCGAGAGCACGTCGGTAACGCCCGGAACGGACATAAGCTGGTACG
>JBFYZM010000147.1:0-3183 GCA_041309505.1 Candidatus Krumholzibacteriota bacterium | reverse complement strand
TCGTTCTTTTCCCATTCCTGGAGCTTGCGGAGAGCCTCGAGCTTGTTGCCGAAAAAGATGAATATCTCGCCGCCGTCGGTCTCGCCGTGTCCTGCCTTCAGAGGGATCGAACGGGAGCTTTCCCCCGCCACGGTGTAGACGGCGTTCGCGCGGTTGTTCCCGCGCGCCTGCGCCATCGCGGAACGGAAGGTCGTGAGCGAGGGAGGGGTGAGAATGTCCTTCAGGCTCCTTCCCTCGAAGGATACGTCATCGGCGTGGCTGTCTCGCTGGAGGAGGCGGCTCATATGGACGACGCTCTCCGCGCCGTCAACGACGAGAAGATAATCGAAGCTGCTCTCCATGAAGGAGTAGAGATTCTCGAGCCTGATCATAGCGCGTCCCCTGACTCCTAGCGCCGTACGCGGAACCTGCCGGTGCCGACCTCCCTGATCTCGCGTTTGTATTTCTCGCTGTGCGTGAGCGGGGGCTGTATCGAGCCGGTATGGGCGCCGGAGCCCGTCGGCACGAGGCGCGCCGAACCGGGGGCGACCCGCTCTTCGCCCGTGTTCCAGTAGAAGCGCGTGAGATCTCCGAGCTCCTTCCTGACGATCTCTTCCAGCTCGGAGGTCGTGTTCTCGGGCGTCTCGAGGCCGAACTCGCGGGCCAGCCCGCGGAGCACCTCGGGCCCCGACACTCCCGCCGGCGGCTCGACGGCGCGGGCGTACTCGACAAGGGCTCCCTCGAAGCTGCACCGCGTGCCCTCGGTCTCGAGGTACGTCGAGCCGGGGAGCACGACGTCGGCCGATCTGGTCGTCTCGGTGCTCGCCCAATCCATCGCCGCGAGAAACTCCACGTTCTGGAACCACGAACCGGTCTGGCCGAATGCGAGCGGATCCTCGCCGATGATGAGAGCGCCCTTGAGCCCGCCCGAGGCGAGGAGCGCGCGCAGCTCCTCGCGGCTTCGCGCGCCGGCGACCCCCGCGGGATTCGGCGCCCTGCCGGGGCCGAACGCCGGATCGGCTCCCGCGATCTCGATGGCGGCGCTGTTGGCGTTCATGCGGGGGAGGAGGAGGTCCGCCCGCGCACCCGCCGCGCGCAGAAGCACGACGAGATTGGCGAGCGTTTCCATGTCTCCGGGGGCCTGATCCTGGACGCGGTCGGGGCTGTGGATGATGACGATCCGGCGCGCCCCCTTCACGATCTCGGCGGCGGCGCGGATATCGGCGGCGGCGACTCCGGAGAGGGAGGCGACCTCGTCGATCTTGAAGTCGCGGTCCTTCAGAAAATTGGCGCCTCCGGCGATCTTCTTCACGGCGGACGGCTTGAAATACCCGTCGTCGAGGAGCGCCTGGATGACGCCGTTCCAGAGGATCGCGGCGCGCCCGCGCATCGGGTCCATGGCGAGCGTCGAGAGTATCTGATCGGTCGGATCGAGCGTCGAGTTGCTCACGATGAGCTTCGCGCCGCCGCGCACCGCCTCGATGACGCGCACGGCGAGGATCAGGTGATCCGATTCCATCGCGGTGTTGTTGCAGATGATGAGGTCGGCGCTGTCGATGGACGTCCGGTCGGCCGTCGAGGCGGTGAAGCCGAGCGATTCGTCGAGCGAGCCCGCCTCGGTGCCCGTTCCGAGAATCGCGAGGGAGGCGACGTTGTTCGTTTTGAGGCCCTCGCGGGCGATTCTCGCCGCGAGATAGAGCTCCTCGCTCGTGAGCTCGGGCGAGACGAAGACGCCGATCTTGCCGGCGCCGTGCTTCTCGGCGACGCGCCGCAGGCCGAAGACGACGAGCTTCTGCGCTTCGCAGAGGTCTCCCGTCTGTATCTCGCTCCCGCGGCGGATCTCGGTCCCCGCGACGCGCTTGCGCTTGATGAAGAGCTCGTGGCCGAAGCGGCCGTAACGGCAGAGGTAATCCCCCGGGACGCCCGAGGGGCCGATGTAGTAGCGGTCGGCGCCGAATTTCTTGACGGTAATGGCGCAGCCGAGCGAGCAAAAGGCGCAGTGTGACGGTTCGTCGTCGGTGTCGACGCACGCCCGGCCGGGGAACGGGTATTTCACCGTGAGCGCTCCCGTCGGGCAGGAGTCGACGCAGTTCCCGCAGCTCACGCAGCTCGTCTCGACGAGCGGGTCGTTCAGCGCGGGCCGCATCTCCGTGCGGAACCCGCGTCCGACGAGACCGAGCGCCGATATCGGCAGCACGCGCGTGCACGTTCTGATGCAGCGCGAGCAGAGGATGCACTTGTTGGGATCGTAGACGATGTATGGATGCCGCTCGTCGACCTTGTGCTTGCGCGCGTGTCCCTTGTACCGGTTCATGTCGATGCCGTATTCCTCGGCGTAGATGCGGAGGAAGCAGGTGTCGAACTTGAGACAGCCGCACGAAAGGCAGCGGTCGCATTCGTGGACGTTGTCCTCGAACTCGAAGCCGGTCGCGACCTCGGCGAAGGAGCCCCGGCGCTTCTCGACCGCGATCTGGTGCACCTCGTGGCGCGGGCTTTCCTTGACCTCGCCGAGCTCCGCCTTGCCCGGCTTCGCCCAGAATTCCTTCTTCACGACGAAGGGGCGCGGCAGCGCGTTCACGTTCTTCAGATACGAATCGATCGCCCGCGCGGCGCGCTGCCCGTCGGCGATGGCGTCGATGACCACCGTCGGGCCGTCGTCCGCGGCGTCGCCGCCGGAGAAGACCCCCTTCACGTTCGTTGCGAGCGTCTCGGGATCGATGACGAAGGTGTTCCACTTGGTGAGGCCGACCTTCGCGCCGCCGGCCTCCGTGAGACCGTCGAGCGTGGTCGCTTGCCCGATCGCCGAGACGGCCATGTGGCAGGGGAGCTCGAACTCGGAGCCCTCGAGCGGAATCGGTCTGCGGCGCCCCGATTTGTCGGGCTCGCCGAGCTTCATCCTGATGCAGCGGAGCGCTTTGAGCTTGCCGTTGTCCTTGACGATGCCGACGGGGGCCGCGAGCTCCATGATCTCGATTCCCTCGGCGATGCAGTCTTCGATTTCCATCCTGTCGGCGGGCATCTCGTCCTTCGTGCGCCGGTAGAGAATGATCACCTTGTCGGCGCCGAGCCGCCACGAGGTCCGCGCGACGTCCATCGCCGTGTTGCCGCCGCCCACCACGACGACCGTGCCCGTGAGGGGCGTCGGTCTCGCGGCTTGCTCGGGGAGAAAATCGGCGCCCTGGACGACGCCCTGGGTGTCGAATT
>JBFYZM010000146.1:0-3629 GCA_041309505.1 Candidatus Krumholzibacteriota bacterium | reverse complement strand
TCCGTGCTGTTGCTCCATCCGGTTTCGTACGAGCACGTCGATACGCCGCCTCCGGCGAGCACGCGGATGTCGCCGTCGAAGGCGTGACGGAACGTCAACGCGAAGCTCCAGAGGTCTCCCTTTCGGGCGTCGTTCCAGTGGTACCGGTAATAGTTGCAGGCGTCGAGCTCGCTCGCCGCGTCGTACTCCCTGGATATATCCAGTTCGTATCTTTCGTTCCGGTAGTCCAATCTGTTGAGCGACGCCCTGAGCGCGAGATCCGTTGTGGGCCCCGCGTCATTCGACTTCACGATTCCCGCTTGAAAATCGAAGGAGAGCCGCTGTCCGAGCAACGACCGCACGCTCGCCTGCTTATGCTGGTATTCGAGGCGGCTGAATGACGGATCCCAGTATCGATCGCTTACGTAGGTGTTCAATTCCGAAGAGAAGTTGTTATATCCCCAGCCCTGCAGCCGAAGCCCCAGCGCGTATCGATCGCCGAGCGCGCGGGCGGCGATAAGGTCGATTCTCGCGAAATCGTCATTGCCGCTGCTCTGCCATTCACGCAGCGTCGAAGCATAATCCAGGTCGATATCGATCGAGGGATCGGACGAGCTGCTTTCCGGCCGATACAGCTCCCACTGGGCGAACACGGCGGCACGCCATGAGGAAAGCCTGATTCCCCAGGCGGAGAGCTCGTTCACCAGCATCGAGGATCCGTAGAGACTGCCCGAGTTTTCCGACAGATAGGGCAATGACGGAGCGTAGCCGCGGTTCCCTCGCCTGGCGTAGCATACGACCAGCCTGTCGGCGAAGAAGGCGTACGCGGGATTGACGGTGAGATCGGTGTAGAGATCGGGAATGACGCCGGCGACGTGATCCCCTCCAAGCGAGGATATTCTCGCCGACATATTGTCGGTTGCGAGCGCGCCGCCCGGGCGAAGGGCGAGCGCGAGAAGGACGGCGAGCCCGAAAGAGATTTGTGCGTTCCTGCGCATATTGACCGAGTTCCCCTTGTGCGTCTGCGAGGGCATGATACATGCTGCGTCCCGCGTCATTCAACGCCAAAATGGCCGTCATATAACATATTGTAGAATAATCTGCCATCTGATACGCTCCGGCATCGATAATGCTTCGGCTTCGATCCGCCATCCGAAGCGGGATCGCAACGGTTGAATCAAGGAGTCTGAGGTATGACATCGTCGAGATGGTTCGTCTTCGTCCTCGCCGCCTTTATCGGAGCCTCGTTCGCAGCCGGAGACGCGTGCGCCGAGAAGCCGCTCAAGGCTCCCAAACCCGAATATGCAGCGCCCTCCGAAAGCTTCGGTCTTCTGCCTCCGCCCGTCGACATGAAGGGGCTCCGGCCGTACGCGAAGGCTCTCCTCGGCCAGATGGCGCCACCCGCTTCGTGGGACTGGCGGACGATGAACGGCGTCACTCCGGTCAAGAACCAGAATCCCTACGGCACCTGCTGGGCCTTCGCGACCGTCGGCGATCTCGAATCGAAGAGGCTGATCCGGGAGTCGGCGACGTACGACCTGTCCGAACTCAACATCGTCGCCTGCAATCCGCTCGGAACGACCTGCAACAGCGGCGGAAACTCGTGGATATCGACGAACTACCTTACGCTGCTCGGCAGCGTCTACGAGAGCTGCAATACGTACCCGGGCGGATGCCCGTATCCGACGTGCGTGAACCCCGCGTGCGCGTACAACGACCGGGTCACGGAGTGGAGGATCATCGCGAACGACGTCACCGCGATCAAGAACGCGATCATGACCTACGGCCCCGTATATACGGGGATATACGCGAGCTTCCCGGGTTTCAGCACGTACAACGGAACCGGCTGCCTCGTATACACGGGCACGGAGGCCCAGAACCACGCCGTTCTCATCGTCGGGTGGGACGACGCGATGTGCGGCGGGGCCGGCGGATGGATCGTGAAGAACTCCTGGGGCACGCTCTGGGGAGCGGCGGGATATTTCTACATCCGCTACGGCAGCGCGCGGATCGGCCAGAACGTTTCGGTGCTGACCGGCTATGAGAGCTACAACCCGAACGAGAAGATATATCACTACGACGAATGGGGCTGGTGGAGCTCCGTCGGATGGGGCGATTACGAAGATTGGGCCCTCGTCGCGTTCACGCCGACCGGAATTCCGCCCGACGGGCATCTCCTCACGGCGGTCGATCTGTGGGCCGTCTGGGCGCCGACAAGCTATACGATCGAGATTTATAACGATTTCGACGGTACCAGTCCGTCGAACCTGCTCGCGGGCCCGATGAGCGGGACGAAGGCCGAGGCGGGATACTACAGCATACCGCTCCCGTCGCCTCTCATCGTCTACCAGAACGACGCGATCTATATCAAGGTCAGGTTCAACACGCCGAGCTACGGATACCCGATTCCCATGGACGATTCGGGCCCCATGGAGACGAACAAGAGCTACGTGAGCAGCACGGGCGCTTCGGGGACCTGGGCCGCTCTCGACGCCGGCGACTATAACTTTGGGGACGTCGGCATCCGCGCACGGGTCGAGCCGAGGCCCGCGACGACGACGTGCTCGAAGGAAGGGGACCCGGCGCTCCGCTACGGGTGGGGAGAGTACGATGGCCTGCCGTACAATCAACCCGGCCTCGATTACGCGAGCGCCTACCCCGGGCAGACCCTCGCCTACCGCCTCGCGCCCTACAACGCCGCCGCGACCTGGCTTCCCGCCGGCTGCAAGGCGTCAGATACGTTGTGCTTCCACGCGAGCGACGCGAAGGGATGGACCATCGCCGCGAATCCTCCGCTCGATACGCCGATGATCCTGGGATCGGGGTATCTCTGGTACCAGGACGTGAGCGTCACCGTCCCGTGTTCGGCGGGCCTTTCAACGTACGACACGGTCATCGCGCAGGTCGCCTACGTCGACGTGAGCGGCGTCTGCGCGAGCGAGTGCGCCGACTGCAACGATCCGAACACCCGTCCCACGACGGGTGTGAAATATTATTCGGCCGATACGCTGATCATTCAGGTCGTCGAGGCGCCGCCGACGCTCGCGATCCTCCAGGATACCCTGACGCTCGTCGATCGCGGCCAGACGCAGGCATACGTTCCGTTCACGGTCTGCAACCAGGACGAATGCGTCTCGTCGTCGACCTACGGCTATCGCATCACGAGCAGGGGGCACGTCGGCCCGCCGCTCGACACGAGCGGATCGATCGGCGTTCCCGGCGGGGAATGCGAGGATATCTACGGCATCTTGAACGCGGGAACAGCGGTCGCCTGCACGTACGATACACTGCGGATCGTCGTATGGACGACCGGCGATCCCGCTCTCTACGACACCTGCGTTCAGGTCGTTCATGTCGTGGAGCCCTCGGAGGTTCCGCTCTTTTCGCTTCCCGTCGTGGCGATCCTCGTGCTCGCCCTCGTCGTCATCGCCGCCGTATTCATGAGGAGGCGGATGAGGAGCGGCAAGTAAGGCTGCGCGGCTGACATGAGCTTTCGTGCACTACTCGGATCGCCCGGCCTCGATCTCGAGACGGCGCTCTGCGATCGTCTCGCCGCGGCCCGGCGGGTGAATCCTTTCGAGCCGCTCACGATTCTCGTCGGTTCGAACCTCCTCGGAACCTACCTGAAGAGAACGCTCGCGGAAAGAACG
>JBFYZM010000145.1:0-5920 GCA_041309505.1 Candidatus Krumholzibacteriota bacterium | reverse complement strand
GCGTTGATGAATGCGTTGCTCGTGGCGACGTCGACGGGAGACGTTTCGTAGAGCGAGCTCAACGCTTCGAGCTTCAGCCCGCCGGCCGCCTCGATCCTCGATACGCCCGCGAGGATATGCTCTTCCCGCGGAGCGAGGTTCGAACCGAGAGAAAGGACGACCGTGCTTTCAGGCGTCCTGCGCCGTGCGCTCAACGATCACCTCGACGTGTGAGAGCGTATTGGGGAACGGCAGGGTGAGCTTGCGTATCGTCGTTCTGATCGACTTCACGACGGGAAAATTGTCGAGGATGGCGCGGCATATCGCGTCGGCGAGGGTTTCGAGCAGGTTGAACCGGTTTCCCTCGACCGTTTCCATGACCTTCGCGTAGACGCGCTCATAGTTCACGGTGTCCTCGAGGGCGTCCGTGATGCATGCCTTGGTAAAATCGTGCTGGAACTCGATATCAAGCTCGAGCTTCTGCCCGATCTCCCTCTCCATGGGAGAGACGCCGTAGTATCCGAACACCGTGATCCCTTTGAGAACGATCTTTTCCTCGAGCATGAATGCCTCCCTATCCCTTCGCGGTGCGCGCGCCCAGGGCCTCGATCCTCCGCCCCGCTTCGCGAACGGTTTCCGTATCGGCCGTAATCGACAACCGGAAATACCCTTCCCCCTTCTCGCCGAAGCCGACGCCCGGCGTCGCGACGACGCCGCACTCCTCGAGCAGGCAACGACAGAACTCCATCGAGCCCCTGCCCGCCGGCGTGCGAATCCAGAAATAGAATGTCGCCCGGGGCAACGCGAACGTGAATCCCCCCCGTTCGAGATAGCCGGCGAGCATATCGCGCCGCTCGCGATACACGGCGCGCGTATCGTCCATAATCCTCTCGTAATGACGATCCATCGTATCGGCCACCGCTTCCTGTATCGCCCCGAAAACGCCGGAATCGATGTTGTTCTTGAGTTGCGAGAGCGCTCCGATGACCTCTCTCGATCCTATCGCAAATCCGATTCTCCAGCCCGTGATCGAAAAAGTCTTCGAGAAGGAGAAGAATTCGACGTACGGTATTCCCGCTTCCCGGGCCGCGGGAAAGAACGGAACGGTCGGCTCTTCATACCAGATCTCCCCGTAGGCGGCGTCGCTCGCGAGCACGATCCCGTGCCTGCCGCAGAATTCGACCGCCTCCCGGCGCGCTGTCTCTCCGGCGACGGCGGCGGTCGGATTGTTCGGATAGTTGAGAAAGAGCAGTCTCGCGCCGGATAGGGTCCGCGGATCGACCTCGTCGAGGCGCGGCAGGAATCCGTTCGCTTCGTCGAGCGGCAGGCGGATGCAATCGGCTCCGGCGAATACGGCCGACGAATAGTATACGGGATAGCCTGGATCGGGAACGAGAACCGTGTCTCCCGGATTCACGATCGCGAGCGGAAGATGGGCGATCGCTTCCTTGCTCCCGATCGTGACGATGACCTCGTCCCGATCGATCGAAAGACCGTGCCGCCGCTGGACCAGCGCGCGAATCGAATCGATGAGCCGGTTCAGCCCGCGGCCCGGCGGATATCGATGATGCGTCGGATTTGAAAGGGCTTTCTCGAGGGCGGCGACCAGTTCGCGGGGAGCGCCGAGATCGGGATCCCCGATTCCGAGATCGAGGAGCTTCCGGCCGCTCCGCAACGCCGACTCTTTGAGCCTGTCGATTTCGACAAAAAGATACGGCGGAAGCTGCTCAAGCCTCTTGGATCGCATGCGGTCGGACACCAGCCCGGATCGAGGTTGCGAATCAGTAGGAATGGTAGAGCACTACCTTTCCGCCCCCCGTCGAGAGCGGAACAGGGATGTACATGCCGCCGCTGAACGGATCGAAAATGGCGCGCAACCAAATGTAATTCACATCCGGTTCGGTCCCCATGACCGGTTTTATCTCGGGAGAGGCATAGTACCACCTGTCGTCATCCGTCGAATATATCACGAGAACGGAGTACGATTCCAGCGAGGAAGCACCCTTGCGCACCATTCTGAAACCGAGCTTCCGATCGACGAGCCCTGTGGACCAGTTGATGCCGACCACCGCGTCGGTCGAGCGCTCCTTGGTGAAAATCCGCTTCGCTGCGGTTTGTCCCGGCTCGAGGATGTAGACCCCGTCCTCGGCGACCGCCGCAATCGTTCCGTCCGACGCATAAACAAACTCCGCAAACCCCGTGGCCAGGATCTCGACCGTTTCCGCGACCCAATCGAAGATGCAGAATTTCCCCTCGCCGTCGATGAACGCGACCTGCGCGGAATTGGCCGGATTCCATTGGAAGATGGTCTTCTCGGTTACACTCACGCCCACGCGCGTTCCCCCGAAGGAAGCATAGTAGAAGATGCCGTGACGGGCGTCGACCATGAGCGAGCGCCGATCCGCGAGATCCGGTGTCGATCCGTCCATCGGGATAATGCACGGCTCGAAGGTTTCGGTCGAATCGTTGAAATAAATAATCGCGGATTCGTCGGGCGTGAACATCGGCTTGATGTTCCGCCAGTAGGTGTAGCTCCACGCCCCGAACTGGAATACCGAATCGCTGGCGGTCGTCAGGGTTTGGATCGACCCGCCCTCAAACCGGAATCTGATATTGACGAGATCCTTCTTCCCGTCATCCGTGGCGCCAACTCTGTTGCGCTGCCACACGACCATATCGAGACCGGCGTTCGCGCTCGGATAGAGATTCTGGTTCTTGCGGAACGTCGTGCCCCCGACTTCGTTGTTCGACCAGAAGGTCTTCGCAAGGGCCGGAAGATACGGGAATAATATCACGTTCGTCGGCTGCAGCCTGATATATTCCGCGCCGTCCGTTACCGATGCGGTCAGGATGCCGTCGGAAAAGAACTGAAACTCATGGCCGCCGCTTATGTTCACCGCCGAGGCACCGGTCAGCTTGTCTATCTGGGTGGGAGGTATATCCGCCTTGTACGCATGATAGCCGAGGAACGTGCGGTCCGAGGGATTGGTGTTCGTCCCCACAAGATAGAGCTCTCCATCGACAAGGTTCGGGTAGAAAGCGTACACGAGGCCCGCATCGATCGCTTCGCACTGCCGCACCATCACCCAGGCCGTGTCCAAGCTGACCGCGGACCCGACGCTCGAGCGCACCGTTATCATGTAGACTCCCGGATCCGCCGGCACTTCCCACTCGATGG
Source organism: Candidatus Krumholzibacteriota bacterium (assembly GCA_041309505.1). Classification (GTDB taxonomy): domain Bacteria; phylum Krumholzibacteriota; class Krumholzibacteriia; order Krumholzibacteriales; family Krumholzibacteriaceae; genus SSS58A. The sequence goes on along the minus strand of JBFYZM010000145.1, from coordinate 2,763 downwards.
AGATATCGTTGCTCCCTATGAGCGTTCCGGCCTCGACCTGCCATTCGTACGTCGCTCCCGCGCCCTGGCCCTCGGCGCGCACGGTGAGCCGCGCCGTATCGCCCGGCGCAGGGGAGAGCGGGTTGCAGAGGATACCCGATACGTCGATCAAGTCAGGCGGAGGCGGATCGGTAATGTTCTCATCCTTGCTGCATCCCGAGACGAAGATGAAAGCGAAGGTGAAAGCGATCAGGAGCGCCGCCGGCGTCGATCTCAGATAACGATTCAATTCGGAACCTCCCGGTTCGTATCGGCAGATATCCCTTTCCATCACATGGAGGCATGGCGAAACCATGCGAGAGCATGTATCCACCGTAAAAATATGAGGGACCGAACCGAAATTCAAGCGAATTTTGCTCGGGGATCGGGCGGAGTCGACCTCGCGGGACGTTCCCGGCAAAAAAAGAGCGCCCCGGGGAATCCCCGGAGCGCCCGTCTGCATCAGGAATACCCGACCGGCCTAGTACATATCGGGCCCCATGCCGCCTCCCGGCATGCCGCCCCCCGGCATTTCCTTCTTCTCGGGAATGTCGGTTATGCACACTTCGGTCGTGAGAATGAGCGCTGCGACGCTCGCTGCGTTCTGGAGCGAGGAGCGGGCGACCTTCGTCGGATCGACGATACCCGCCTCGAGCATGTTCACATACTCGTTCGTCGCGGCGTTGTAGCCGATTTCAGGCTTTTCGTTGCGGAGCCGCTCGACGATGACGGCGCCTTCCTGGCCGGCGTTCTGCGCGATCATCTTCGCCGGCTCCTCGAGCGCCTTCATGACGATATTGGCGCCGATTCTCTCTTCCCCTTCGAGGTTGAGCGCCGCGATCGCTTCGGCCGCGTGGAGCAGGGTGATGCCGCCGCCGGGGACGATACCCTCTTCGACGGCCGCGCGTGTCGCCGCGAGCGCGTCCTCGACGCGTGCCTTCTTTTCCTTCATCTCGATCTCGGTCGCCGCGCCGACCTTGATCACGGCGACGCCCCCGGCGAGCTTCGCGAGACGCTCCTGGAGCTTCTCCTTGTCGTAATCGGAGGTCGTTTCCTCGATCTGGACCTTGATCTGGCCGATTCGTTCCTTGACCTTCGCCGGCTTGCCGGCGCCCTCGATGATGGTCGTATTGTCCTTGTCGATCGTGATCTTCTTCGCCTTGCCGAGATCGGTGATAGCGGTGTTCTCGAGCTTGAAGCCCGTCTCCTCGGAGATCACGCGGCCCCCCGTGAGAATCGCGATGTCCTCGAGCATCGCCTTGCGGCGATCGCCGAAGCCCGGCGCCTTCACTGCGGCGACCTGGAGCGTGCCGCGGAGCTTGTTCACGACGAGCGTCGCGAGGGCCTCGCCCTCGACGTCCTCGGCGATGATGAGGAGCGGTCTCGCCACCTGCGCCACCTTCTCGAGCACGGGCAGGAGATCCTTCATCGAGCTGATCTTCTTGTCGTGGATGAGAATATAAGCGTCCTCGACGACCGTTTCCATCCGCTCGGAATCGGTGACGAAGTAGGGGCTCACGTAACCCCGGTCGAACTGCATACCCTCGACCACCTCGAGCATGGTCTCCATCCCCTTCGCCTCCTCGACCGTGATGACGCCGTCCTTGCCGACCTTCTCCATCGCGTCGGCGATGAGCTCGCCGATCTCGGGATCGTTGTTCGACGAAATCATGGCGACCGAAGCGATCTCGTCGCGCTTGCGGACCTGCTTGCTTCTCTTCTTGATGTATTCGACCGCCGCCTCGACGCCCTTGTGGATGCCCTTCTTCACGTACATCGGGTTCGAGCCGGCCGTGACGACCTTGAGCCCCTCCTGGATGATCGCCTGGGCGAGAATCGTCGCCGTCGTCGTGCCGTCGCCCGCGACGTCATGCGTCTTCGTAGCGACTTCCTTCACCATCTGGGCGCCCATGTTCTCCCACGGGTCCTTGAGCTCGATCTCCTTCGCGATCGTGACACCGTCGTTCGTGATCGTCGGAGAACCGAATTTCTTGTCGAGAATGACGTTCCGGCCGCGGGGCCCGAGGGTAACCTTGACCGCGTTCGCGAGCTGGTCGACTCCCGCTTTGAGGCGGTCGCGCGCGTCGATATTGAACTTGATCTGCTTAGCCATTTCGTCTCACCCCTTTCTATTTAGAGAATGGCCAGGATATCGGCTTCCCTGAGAATCAGGTATTCGACGTGATCGACGGTGATCTCGGTGCCCGAGTACTTTCCGTAGAGCACCTTGTCGCCCTTCTTGACCTCGGGCGCGATGCGCTCCCCGGTGGTCTCGTTGACACGGCCTTTGCCGACCGCGATGACTTCACCCTCCATGGGCTTTTCCTTCGCGGTGTCGGGAATTATGATCCCGCCCTTCTTGACCTCCTTGAGGTCCAGGGGCTTTACCATAACCCTGTCACCAAGCGGCGTAATCTTCATGTTTCTTCCCCCTTTCTCTTTTGTTTGTTTTGGGTTAGCACTCTCGTATGAAGACTGCTAGTTGCAGAAATATATAATCCCGGAGGGGAGAAAATGCAAGAGAATTCTTCAGCGGCAGTTGAGATCGAAGAGATACGCGCAACCGCGGAGCACGAGATCCGGCTCGTATCGCGCGCCTTTTCCGAGGTGCTTCGCGAGGTCGGCGCCCCCTCCTCCGGTCACCCAGAGGCGGACATTCTTCGAAACGGACCGGCGCGACATCGCAACGAGCTCCTTCACGGCCCCCGCCGCGCCCCCTTCGACCCCGGCAACGATCGCATCTCT
>JBFYZM010000144.1:0-2871 GCA_041309505.1 Candidatus Krumholzibacteriota bacterium | reverse complement strand
CCAGCAGCCCGCGGCGCAGCAACGTATGGACGACGCCGACTTCGAGAGCGCACTCTCGAGCCTGAAGGAAGTCACCGGCGCAGCGGAGAGCGCGCCGCGCAGAGAGACGGCTCAGGCGCCGCAGCAGGGATATTCGCCGCCGCAGGAGCCGATGCGCTCTCAGGCGCCCGCGCCGCAGCCGGCGAATACCGATACGAATCCCGAATCGACCTGGTCGATGGAAGATCTCAGAAAGAATCTGACGAATCTCTCGAAAGATGAAGGAAATCAAGGATAGCGACGACGAGCGGATCCGGTTCCGCGTCAGAATTCAGCCCGCAGCCCCTCGAGACGAGCTCCTCGGCTGGAATGCAGCCGGGGAGCTTCGTATTAAAGTGGCCGCCCCGCCGCACGAGGGGGAGGCCAACAAGAAGCTCGTCGCGTTTCTCGCGAAGCGATTCTCGGTGCCGAAACGGGAAATCGAGCTCGTCTCCGGCGCGAAATCGAGAACGAAGACGATCTCCGCGCCCGCCTCGATCGCGGCCGCCCTCAGAGAGCTCCCCGAAATCTAGGATCGCGCCCTATCGATCTCGCGGCGGTTTTCATTTGAAGATGCTCTTGAGCGTGCCCCAGGATTGTCTTTCCGTCGCGATCGGCGGGACGGCGCGCAGCACTATGGTCTCCATCTCCGTGGCTCCACGTGCGATCGTCAGGGTGCTCAGCGTTCCCACGGGCACGTCCTCGGGAAGCTCGGTGTATATGTGCATCGTCTCGATATGCCACATACATGTCAGGCAGCCGGTCCACCATATGCCGTTCGGCGTGAAAGTGTGCACCCAGCCGTGCTGGTCGGCGATCGTTACAGAAAAGCCGAAGTAGTATGCGCCATCCATTCCCCATTGGATCTTGACATCCGTCTGGCTCCCGATGAAGACGTCCATGGTGTCGGGATGATACCATTGGATCGATGTCGTATAGCAATCGGGGTATAAGCCCCCCGTCCAATAGTCGGAGAGGGGGACGGTTTCATCGTTTGAACGTACGAGCCATGCGTCCCGTAGCACGATGCCATAATTCCCCATGTACATCGGGGGGGCCTGACCATCATGCCAGAGCACGAGAGCCAGTGTCTTGAAATGCCCTGATAGGAAGGCAGGAAACGAGATCGTCAATCCATCCCGTATGTTCCCGCTCTCGATGACGACGCCTGGACACGGGATGACCGACTGTATGGAATCGCAGCATGGATAATCGGCCTCGAGCCGAAAATGGGCGCGCGTGACGCCGACCGGATCGTTTGCCCGAATGAACACGAACATCGTATCGAGGCTCGGACAGACCCAATAACCCTCATCGCAGGAGATAAAGCACTCTTCGGCATGTTCCGCGCAGTAGATCCATTGACGATCGCCGGGATACACGTACTCGTCCGCGGCGGCCAAGCTCAGCGGCGCCACGATAGCGGCAACGAACAGAAGCATCAACGCTCGCATGATGATTCCTCCGGATCGGGCAGCGACTCTCTCGATAGGTGGAGATTCTATCCAGAGTATACGCCGATTCATCGGAAAAATCTACCGCTTAACACCCGAGCTCCCGAGCGCAGCGGCGCGATTGCCGCTCTTCTCGAGAAGCTTCGCGAGGCGGTACTCGTAGCGGGGATTCTTGAGGCGCCGGTCCTTGCTCGTTGGATCGAAGGTGAGGAGCCTCCTGTATTCGGCGACCGCCCGATCGAGATCGCCCTTCGCTGCGTATGCCCTCGCGAGCACGTCCTGCGCCCCTGGCGTGTTCGAGTAGAAGAGATCCGGGCCCACGGACGGTATCCGCAGCGTGAAGTCGCGCGTCATGTATCGAATGGCGTCGTCCGGCCGTCCCTCCGCAAGGGCGATTTCCGCGTTGAGAATAGCGAGCCAATTCGCCGCGCGCACACCCTCGGCCGGCGAATCCGAGCTCACCTTGGGCAGAAGCGTCTCGAGGCGTCCCGCCGCCTCGCGGGCCGAGCGCATGTCGCCCGCCGTCGTTTCGATGAGTCCCAGGTAAAACTCCTGGAAGGCGACCGCATAGGGAACGCGCTGCATATCGTATCCGGGAACGACGTATCGCTCCCGGAAGAGCTCTCGTGCCTCTTTGAGGCGTCCCCATTCGAAGAGCACGACGCCCTGGGCCTGAAGCGCGACTCCCATCATGCCGATATTGCCCGTCGAGTCGGCCAGCGCGAGCGCCCGGCGAGTGTTCTCCATGGCCTCGTCGAATTCCTCGATGTACACAAGATACGATGCTCTCCAGATATGATCGACGACGAGCTCTCCGGACAGCTTCTCCACCCGCATGCCCTTCTCGATCCACGAGAGCGCTTCATCGTAATCCCCACGCATGCCGCACAGGTAGGCGCGCATCATGGCCGAGCTCATTATCGGTTTGAGCGTGAACGCCTTCTCGTACATACGGGCGGCATCGTCGAGCCTGCCCATTCCGAAGTACGCTTCCCCCATAGAATCGTAGGGATTCGCGTCGCCGGGATAGAGCGCGCTGTAGCGCCGGAAGATTTCCAGCGCTTTTTCGTAATTTTCCATGCGAAGGTAGGCGTAGGCGAGCTCGTTCAGGGCTATCCCGAACGACGGATCGAGCTCGAGAGCGCGCTCCTGGCATGCAATATCCTCACGGAAGGATCCTTTCAATCGATAGAGAATTCCGAGAAAGTTCCACACGTACTTCTCGCGGGGGTATTTCTCGAGCAGCTCCCGGTATATCCGTATCGCGGCTTCCCGATCGTCCTCGACCGACGCCGCGTATTGCGCCTCGATCATGAGACGCTCTCGTTCCGTCGCCTTTCCGGCGTGGTGAAGCGCCCGCGCATATGACTTCGCGGCCTCGGTGCCGTTGAAGGATCTC
>JBFYZM010000143.1:0-4151 GCA_041309505.1 Candidatus Krumholzibacteriota bacterium | reverse complement strand
GCGTTTCTTCGACCTTCTGTGGGACAGGATCATCGACAGGGATCTCGGGTTCCTGCTTATGGCGTACAAGGACAACGAGCCGGTCGGCGGCACGGTATACGTGCATTACCGGGGCACGCTGACGGCAAAATACAACGCGTCGGCCCCGAAACACTGGAAGCTCAGGGCGAATAATTCGCTCTACTGGGGCGCGATCAAATGGGGGTGCGAACACGGGCTGACCCTGTTCGATTTCGGGCGAACGGAGACCTCGAATCAGAATCTGCGCGATTTCAAGAACGGCTGGGGCACCGTCGAGGAACCGCTCGTCTATTCCACGATCGCCGATCGCGAACCGAAACATTCGAGCGGCCGTCTCGACGCGCTCGTGAAGTTCGTCATCCGGAACTCGCCGCCCGCCGTATGCCGATGGCTGGGCGAGTCCCTGTACAAACACTACGCGTGAGCGATATGAACAGCACACCCGATTCCTCCGCCGGCGGCCTCTTCGTCGAGGAAAACCAACCTTCGGTTTTCTGGCGCCTGCTCGATCCGCGCTTCACGCAAGAAGAGTGGGCGGACGCGATCCGGGGAGCGGCGGGATGCCTCGCCGGTCTTCCGGCGGTCGCGTGCGGTATCGATCCGCGGCGCGTGATGGCGGACGTCGTGAGCGAAAGCCAGTTCGGCCCCGATCACTGGTGCCTCAGCCGCTCGAAGCGGCTCTACTACGGATTCGTCCGTTACCTCCTTCCGGATTTTCTCCGCACGGCGCTGAGAACCACGCTCCTCTCCAGGCAGCGAACCCGCTCGGCGCTGAACTGGCCGGTCGAAGACCGCTACGTGCGTTTCCAGTTCGAGATCGTGGCGCGTCTGATGGCGGCCAAGCGGCTGCGTTCGATTTCCCATATCCGGTTCTGGCCGGAGGGGAAGCGGTTCGCCTTCGTCCTGACGCACGATATCGAGACCGCCGAAGGACAGAGGTATGTGCGCACTATTGCCGCCCTCGAGGAGAAGTTTGATTTTCGCTCCTCGTTCAACTTCGTTCCGGAAAAATATCGCGTCGATCTCGACCTGATCGGCGAGCTCAAGAGCCGGGGGTTCGAAGTGGGCGTCCACGGGCTCAAGCATGACGGCAAATCATTCGCCTCGAAGGAGGCGTTCGACGCGCGAGCGGAGAGCATCAACCGGTATCTCAAGCAGTGGGGCGCGGTCGGATTCCGGTCCCCCATGACGCATCGCAATCCCGAATGGATGCAGGCGCTGGAGATCGAGTACGACCTGTCGTTCTTCGACACCGATCCGTACGAGCCGATGCCGGGGGGGACCATGAGCATCTGGCCGTTCGTGATGGGCCGCTTCGTCGAGCTGCCGTACACGCTCTCCCAGGATCATACGTTGATGGTCACGCTGGCCGAGCGAACCCCTCGCGTGTGGCTGGAGAAGGTGGAGTTCATCCGCCGGCACCAAGGGCTCGCGCTGCTGAACGCGCATCCGGATTATCTGCGTGTTCCCGCGCGCTTCACGATCTATGAGGAGTTCTTGAACGCGATGAGCCGACGGACCGATTGCTGGCACGCCCTGCCGCGAGAGACGGCGCGCTGGTGGCGCGACCGGGCGGCCGTCGATGCGGGGGATGGCGCGATCGGGAGCGTCCGGCCGGAGAACGGCGGGCTTGCGTTTTCGGCGGAGCCCATCCGGCTGGCGGACGACGGTTCGATCGTTTTCGGGTGACGCCCGATGCGCGCATGTCGCGGCCATTATCCTCTTTTCGCGGGAGCCGGCGCTTGTTATATTGAACGGCGTCCGGGCGTGTGCGTTCGAAAGGATTCGGCATGAAACGGCAGCTCCTGAAATCGATGATCATGGGCGCGACGGTCGTCCAGGCGGACCTCCGGTACGTCGGCAGCATCACGATCGACGAGGATCTCATCGAAAAAAGCGATTTGGCCCTGAACGAGAACGTTCTCGTCGTCGATCGCACGAACGGAAATCGGCTCGAAACGTACGTGATCAAGGGGGATCGGGGAAGCGGGATGATCTGCATGAACGGAGCCGCCGCCCATCTCATCAATCAGGGCGACACGATCGATATCATGGCGTTCTCCTGGTCGAGCGGCGGCGCGCAGCCGCTCTTCGTCGAGGTCGACGCGCGCAACCGTTTCGTCCGTTATGTCGAGATGAACGAATCCGTACCCGGGCTCTCCAGTCCCTAACCTCCAACCGCGAGAATGATCCGAAGCAACCTGCATCTGTTTCGCCTGTTCGGGATCCCCGTCGAAGTCAACGTGAGCTGGCTTCTCGTCCTCGCCCTCATGACGTGGTCCTTCGCGACGGGATGGTACACGGATGTCCTTCCGGACGGGAGCAGGCAGGAGCTGTGGATTCTCGGATTCCTGACGGCGATCCTCCTGTTCGTTTCGATACTTCTCCACGAGTTCAGCCACTCGGTCGTCGCGTCGCGAAACGGTCTGCCCATACGCAAGATCACGCTCTTTCTCTTCGGCGGCGTGGCGCAGATGGAGCGCGACGTCGACAATCCGGTTCTCGAGCTCAAGATGGCGGCGGCCGGCCCCGCGATGTCGGTCGTGCTGGCGGCGTTCTTTTTCGGGCTTTCGAAGCTCGTCGCCGGGCACCGGCTCGTCTATCCGCTCATGCAGAATCTCGCGTATATCAACCTTGTCGTTCTCGTATTCAACATGGTGCCGGGTTTCCCGCTCGACGGGGGACGGATCCTTCGCGCGATCATCTGGAAGAAGACGGGGAATCTGCAGAAGGCGACGCGCATCGCGAGCCGCGTCGGCAGCGCCTTCGCGATCATCCTGATGGTGTACGGGGTCTTCAATTTCTTCGTCGGGCAGCTGATCGGCGGGATCTGGTTCATCTTCATCGGCTATTTTCTGCGGCAGGCCGCTCAATCGGGCTATCTTCTCGTCACGCTGCGCCAGACGCTCGGGAACCTGAAAGTATCCGACGTGATGCGCTCTCCGGTCATCACGGCCGACGCCGCCCTGAATCTCCGTCATCTCGTCGACGAGTATTTCCTCAGATACCATTACGGGTCGTTCCCCGTGATCGAAAACGGCAGGCTCGCCGGCATGGTTTCGCTCAAGGACGTGAAGCAGGTCGAGATGGGGGATTGGCAGAGAGCGACGGTCGCCGATATCGCGGACCGGGAGATCGTGCGGGACGCGCTGCATCCGGAATACCCCGCGGAAACCCTCCTCCACCTGATCATGAAAAAGGGCTACGGCCGGCTGCCCGTCATCGACGGCGAGGGCAGAGTGGTAGGAATCGTGTCGCGTCGCGACCTTATGGAAACGATAAAGATGATGGCTTATTTGGAGGAATGATTTTAGACTTCCGGTCCCTCGGCGAACTCCTCGATATCCTCCTCGAGAATGACATTGACGACCCCGTACTTCTTCGTCTTCTTTTCCAGCATTCCCCTCTCCCTGCTCTTGGGATCCGGTTCCGGCCGGTTGTTTTTCTTCTTTCTGGGGACTGGCCTGCGCTTCACTTTGCGATCTCTCCTTTCTCGGATACAGCCTCTCGCGTTGTCGAAAGGAAACCGGTTACCAGAATTATAGCAAAATCGGCTTCAATTTTCACTACTTTGCAAAAAATATGACAATTTTCGGAGCGGGCGCCCGAAGGCAGGTTCGAGGCGGCGATAAAGGAAAAAAAGGCCGCCGGAGTGCCGGCGGCCTCGATTCTGGCGGTGCACGATGCGAGAGGAAAGGGCTCATTGCTTCGGCGGTCTGTTTTCCTCGAATATCGCGTCGTCGAGCTTTTCGTCGAACGTAATCGCGCTCCATTGATACTCGCTCGCCTTTCGCCCGCTGTCGTAGACGAGGACGTGGAACGGCATCCGGTGTCCCTGGACGTTCTTGTAGTTCTCGAACACGAACGAGCGCGTGCCCTTGTTCTCGATCCGGCGCGCGAGGAGATTCGTCTTCTTGAACACGTCGAATAGAATCGTATCTCCCTTGAGGACGCAGCCCGCGCGCACGATGTCCTTTCCCGGGAGAATCGAATCGTCGGGGACCGGAGCGGCGACGAAGAACGTGTCGCACGCGGCGAGGAAATAGCGAATGCCGTCGACCCGGTCGAGCACCGTTGTCAGACTCGCCGTGAGCTGCGGACTCTGCCTCGTCGTCAGGTTGACGATACCC
>JBFYZM010000142.1:0-2745 GCA_041309505.1 Candidatus Krumholzibacteriota bacterium | reverse complement strand
AGGCTCGCCTCGGCGACGCGGCGCACGAGCTTCTCCATGCGGCGGCGGTATTCGATGAGGTCGCATATCGTGATGATCCTGAGGTCGTGCTTCTTCGCGATCTCGACGAGCTCGGGGATGCGCGCCATCGAACCGTCCTCCGCCATGATCTCGCACAGCACGCCGGCGCTCCTGAGCCCCGCGAGCCTCGTGAGATCGACGGCCGCTTCCGTGTGCCCCGCGCGGCGGAGCACCCCTCCCCGCGCGGCCCTGAGCGGAAAGATGTGTCCCGGTCGGGCGAGGTCCTGCGGCCGCGTCCCGGGATCGATGAGGGCGCGAATCGTGGCGGCGCGGTCGTGGGCGCTGATGCCCGTCGTCGTCCCGCGAACCGCGTCGACGGAGACGGTGAACGGCGTGCCCATCTTCGCGGTGTTCTCCTGGACCATGAAAGCGAGGCGAAGCTCATCCGCGCGCTCCTCCTCGAGGGCCGCGCAGATGAGTCCGCGGGCGTGCCGCGCGATGAAGTTGATGTTCTCGGGGGTCACGAACTCCGCGGCCATGATGATGTCCCCCTCGTTCTCGCGATCCTCGTCGTCGACGACGATGACCATCCGCCCCCGTTTGATATCCTCGAGCGCGTCTTCGATGCGGCTGAATACGCTCACCGGCGCTCGCCTCCCTTCTTCGCGTGCGCGAGATAGTTCTCGACGTACTTCGCGACGACGTCGATCTCGACGTTCACGGAGCTTCCCGTCTTCAGATATTTGAGGTTCGTGCGCTCCCACGTGTGGGGAATGACGAAAACGGCGAAGCGCCCGTTCCGCACCGACGGCCCGACCGTGAGGCTCACCCCGTTCACGGCGACCGATCCCTTCGGCACGAGATATTTCAGGAGCTCCGGGGCGAGCGCGATCTCGATGCCGAGCGGTTTCTTCGCCACCTTCACGACCGTTCCCGTCCCGTCGACGTGGCCGTTCACGATGTGGCCTCCGAGACGGCCGCCGGCCTCGAGCGCGCGCTCGACGTTCACCCGATCGCCGGGGCGGAAGCGCCCGAGCGTGGAGACGCGGAGCGTCTCGCGGAGAACGTCGCAGGAAAAGCACGCTCCGTCCACGGCGGCGACCGTCTGGCAGACGCCGTCCACCGAGACGCTCTCTCCGACGGCGAGCCCCTCGAGAGGCGTCTCGATCGTGAGACGAGCCCCGCTCGAACTTTTCCGCGCGGCGCGCACCGTGCCGAGCGCCTCAACGAGCCCAGTGAACAATGGTATCCTCCTCCGTCACCGCCGGGAGATACTCCCCGAGCTTGCGCGAATCGAACACGAGCACGATATCGTCGTCCATCGGCGTACAGCTCTTGAGCACGAGCTCTCCGCGCGCGAGCCAGTGCGGCCCGCGGCCGTCCTGGTACCAGGCGACGCCGCTCTGCCCCGACACGAGAGGCGCGTAGCACAGCACGAGCCGCTCGATGAGCCCCTCGCCGAGAAACGCGGTCGCGACCTCGCCTCCCCCCTCGACGATCACCGAGGTGATCCCCTTCGCGGTGACATCCTCGATCCAGAATCGCAGATCGACCCCGTGCGGCCCGCGCGGCAGCGGCACGACCTCGGCTCCGGCCGTTTCGAGCTCCCTGCGCCTGATCGGATCGACGTTCGTCAGACAGTAGACGATGACGCGCTCCCTGCGGACGAGCCACGGATAATCCTCCGGGAACCGGAGCGACGAATCGAATATCATCCGCACCGGCGGGCGAATATCCTCACGGTAAAGCCGCCGGTCGAGCTTCGGGTGATCTATCGAAACCGTGCCGATGCCGATCGCGATCGCCTCGGTCCAGGCCCGCAGGCGGTGTATGTAGCGCTGCTCGCTCTCTCCCGACAGATATCCCCGCTCGGTCCCCCAGGTGAGCCTTCCGTCGAGGGTCGAGGCGAGCTTGAGCATGACGAACGGCTTGCCCGTGAGGTTCCGGTGAACGTACGGGAGATTGAGCTCGAGCGCTTCCGCCGCGCACATCCCCGCTTTGACCTCGATGCCCCGGGCCCTGAGCGCGGCGGCGCCTTTGCCGCGCATGCGGCTGTCGGGATCGTACATGCTGAAAACGACGCGCGATATCCCGGCGTCCGCGATGCCGTCCGTGCAGGGAGGCGTTCGCCCGTAGTGGCAGCACGGCTCGAGATTGAGATAGAGCGCAGCGCCCCTGGCGCGATCTCCTGCGTCCCGGATCGCCTCGATCTCGGCGTGCGGCCGGCCCGGACCCCGGTGATACCCCTCGCCGACGATCGTGTCCCCCGCGACGACGACGGCGCCGACGAGCGGGTTCGGAAAGGTCTCCCCCATGGCGTTTCCGGCGAGCTCGAGCGCACGGCGGATGTACTTCTCTTCGAGATCCATAGCTTTCTCCTTCGAGAGAAAACCGTTTTTCGGGGTTCCAATATCGGGGAGATCGCGCACGCGCGGAAAGCCGCGCGCGAGCAAGGCGGAAAACCTTCTCCCATCCAGACTGTTACTGTCGGCTCCGGAATTGCGCCGGATCGGTGAGCATGGAGCTCATTCGCGGGCTTTCACCGCCGGTGGGGATTTTCGCCCCGCCCCGAAGGTTCGAGGCCCCGAACGGGGCCTCTACAATGTAATCCAATTCTAATGGGAGCCGCCGGCCGTGTCAAGAGGACAAATGGCGCGGCTTGCGGAGCAGGAGGGAGAGGAGAATCCTCTCCCCCCATCAGCCCTTGAATGCCATTCCGCTTCTAGATGATATGGATCCGGCTGG
>JBFYZM010000141.1:0-6563 GCA_041309505.1 Candidatus Krumholzibacteriota bacterium | reverse complement strand
TCTAAGCCATCCGGCAGGAATCTCCATATCCCCGTTTTCCCGTTCTCGAAATCGAGATAAAGGGGCTCCGCGCGCAGGGCGGAGCCCGCGAGAAGAATCAGTGCCAGAATTGCCACAAGCTTCCGCAACGCGCGCTCCTGATGCAAATTAATACGAGAATCCACCGGTTGATTATTCGATTATTTTATCACAGGCAGGCTGAGAACACCACAGAAATGCTTCGTGGCGCCCTGATGCTTCAGGGCCCCGTCACCACGACCGACGCCGACGAATCGAACGGGTTCGTCCGCGCGGCGAGCGAGAAGAGATAGGGATAGCTGCGCCTCAGGTGATCCATGTACCAGAGCCATTCGACGGTGATCGCCGTGTACGCCCGCTTGATGTCCCCCTCGAGGTGCTTCAGGTCGGACACGGGGAGCTTCGAGAAATCCTCCCTCGCCTCGAGCTCCTCGGCGAGGTGGAACACCTCCCAGAGCATCTCGGTGATCGACTCGTGTTCGAGGAGATTCGGATTCTCGAGAAGCCCGAGGAGAAACGTCCGCTCGGCGACAAGAAGGGCCTTGAGCTCCTCGAGATTCTTCGCGGAGGGCGCGGGGATGCACTCGCAGCCCTTGAAATACCGGACGAGCTCCTTGATGTCGCGCTCCGGCCAGCCGCCGGCCGCGGCGAGCCTCTGCCGCTTGTCCGCCGCGGCGGTGTCGATCGCGACGAATCCCTTCAGGAGCCGTATGCCGACCTCGCTGAAGAACGCCCCGATCACCATGTTGAGCTTCTTGAGCATCACGCGCCGCTCGCGCTCGGTCAGGAGCTGGTGAACGACGATCGTCACGAGGAACACCTCGACCGGCAGGAACGCGACGTCCCCGAGCAGGTAAATGAAGATGTGATGCGCGTCCCCGAAAACGAGATAATGAATCGAATAGAGCATGGCCGACAGCACGATCAGAGACACGCCGAGCGCGACTTTCCAGCTTATTCGATTCAGGAAGCGCATCGATCAATCGCCGATTACTCGTCCACCTCTTTGAGCTTGTCCTTCATCTTCTGCATCTGGTCCATCATGCCCTTCATGTCGGGGCCGGCGGGGGCTTTGATCTTGTCCGGGTCGAAAAGGTCGTCCGAGATGCCCTTGTTGACCGCGATCGATTTGACGATCGCCGTCGAGATGAGATCCTTGCCCGAATACATCTCGGTTCTATACGGCATTTCGAAATCTCCGGAGACCTTCCGGTAATCCGAAAGAAGGATCATGCTCGTCACGCCCTCCTGCGGCTTGCCCTCCATCTTCATGAGATTGAAGCTCTTCTGATCGATCCACAGCTTCGCGTACTCGGCGGAGTTGTCGAGCACGGAGAGCACGTAACAGTCGCGCCCGGCTATCTTCTCGCTCCCGACGATCTCGGCCGCGACGGGCATGTAGGCGGTGCAGTCCCACTGGCCGCGGTACTTCGCAGCTTCATCGGCGGGAATCTGCGATTTGCCCATCATCGGATTGACGATCCACGCGCTCTTGTCGTCGCCCACGACGATCGTCTTCATCCCTTCCATGCCGGCGGGCATCCCCATGTTCTCCATGCCTTCCATGGAGATCTCGACCCTGAACTGCTTCCCCCTGCTGTACAGCGTCGACGTCGTCTTGAGCGCGCCCTCGGACGAGGGCGTTTCCATCTCCATCGTCCAGGTTATATCCTTGAGATCCTGTTTGTATTTCGTGCAGCTCTCGATCATCCGCTTCGAGAGGCTCTCCCACGATTCGGCGGAGCTGCAGGCGGGAAGAATCGACCCCGCCGCGAGAAGAGCGAGGACCGCTGCCGTACCGAAAACGAGCGACTTCTTCATCGGATACCTCCTATCTGAACATTTCGCGCATCGGATCCCACGCGGGGAGAATCTCGGGCTTCGTCGCGAGAAGCGAGAGAACGTCCCCCGGGAGGAAGCTCTTGTTGACGATCACGCCGTACACGTACTCGTCGAACCAGGAATCGTACATCGTCCAGTAACCCTTGGCGCCGATATCGGTCCCCCACGAGTTCTCGACGCGCCATTTCGTCGCCGCGCCGCCGAGCGTGTCGGCGCCGACGAAGACCATCGCGTGGTTGGGGGAGCTATCGAAATAGAGTATCCGCTCCGCCTTCGTGAGATCCATGTTCACGCCGAGGAGCGAGCGGAAATCGTACATGCCGAGCGCGAAGATGCCGTCCTTCTTGTCGTTCTCGGCGCCGGCGTCGGCGGCGAACCATACCGGCTCTCCCGAGAAAAGTGCCTTGAGGACGAATCCCTTGACGTCCTGGATCCTCATGTTGACGAAATCCATGTCGGGGGCGTCCGCGAGGTTCCTGTCGTATTTGAGCCGGTAATATTTATTATACGGCTTCGCGGGGTGATCGAAGATCGCGACGTAATCGGCGAGATTCACGCCGACGACCTCCTTGTAGAACGAGAGCGGCGTATATTTCGCCTCGTGGATCTTGTCGTCCTTGTCCTCGTAACGCCAGACGAACTCCTGCGGCGGAAGCCCGAGGTGCAGGACGAGGAGCCGGTAGACGTCCTTGAGCATCTCGACCTTGCGCGCCTGAAGCGCGGGGCCTTTCGCGCCGTTGGCGGCCATCGCGCGGAGCTCGACCGCGTCGTGCCGCATGAGCCGCGCGAGGAGCGCGTTCATCATGCCGGTGCTCTTCGTGTTGTTCGTCTCGGGCATGAGATCCTTCGGCACCGCGCCGTACTTGTCGACGAGCGCGACGACGAACGACCACCAGCCGCCGTCGGGAATCGGATCCTTCGTGAGCACCTGGAGCTCGCGGTCGTCGAGGTCGCGGCCATGCGTCTCGATCACGATCTCGAGGAAGAGATTCGCCTTTTCGAGCTTGTCCCAGAAGAAAAGATAGGGCTGCGAGAGCTCGAACTCCGAAAGGTTGTATTTCTTCATGACGGCGGGACGCATGATGTTGAGCCCCGCGAAGAGCCAGCAGCGGCCGCTCGAGGCCTGATCGGTGATCCCCTTCGCGGCGACCTTGTAGTTGAACAGGTCGTCGTGCCGGTTGTAGAGCTCGCGGTTGAGCGCGAGGCTCTTGACGTCGTTATTGGTGATGGCGTTCATGAGGGCGCGCGTTTGCGCGTCGAGCTTGAACGACCCCTGGATCTCCTTCAGCACCTCGGGAGTGAGCGCCGGCCCTTTCTGGGCGAACGCGGCCGGCGAAACGAGTAGCAGCGCGAATAAGAGAATTGCGGGGATGAATGCCGCACGACGAGTCTTCATGGAGCGGACTCCTTTCTCATGTTGTCATTACCGTACATCAGGGGATAGTACAATAGCGCATCGGGAAGCGCGATTCAATCAAAAGACGAGCTCGGCCGCGCCATCGGGGATCCACGTGCGGTCGCCGTTCTCGAGCTCGATTCTCCACCATCCGGGGCGCTTCTCGAGGAGCTTGAACTCGCTTCCCGCGTGGAGCGGCTCCTTGAAGCTCGGCTGGTACGTCTCGGCGTCCCCCATGCGCCCGATCGTCTCCCCGGCCGTGATGACCCCCTCGGGCGTGCGGGCGAGGCTCGTCGAATCGACGACGAGAGAGGCGAGGAGCACGGCGCTCGCGACGGCCGAGACGGCGATCGCGATCTTGAGCCAGCCGCTCTTCAGAAGGAGACGGGCCGCGGCCGATATCCAGAGCGCTCCGAAAGCCGCGGCGAAAATGACGAGCTTCATGCGGGACGGAATGTCGTAGTGGATGAAGAAGAGCGTTTTGAGCACCTTCTCCTTCTGCCGGAGCTCGATGCGGTCCTGGCGGCGGTTGCGCGCGTAGTCGAGATTCTGTCGGAGATTCCCGTCGTTCCGCATGAAGAGCTCGGCGCGCTTGTAGTTGAGAATGGCCCGTCCCGTGTCGCCGAGACGGAAGTAGGCGTTCCCGACGTCGTAGTAGAGCTTGCCGTTCCGCACGCCGCCGCTCTTCGCGATCGCTTCGTAATGGAGAATCGCTTCCTGATAGTACGCCTTCGCGGCGTCGGGGTCGGTGCGGTCGAGCTCCATCGCCCGGCGAAAGAGCTGCTCGGCGTGCGAGAGGTGGGTCGAGAGCTCCTGGTCGGTGAGGCGCGCCTCCGCCGAAGAAGACGCCGCGACCATCATCGCCAGCATCACCGACAATTCGATGAAGCGGCGGCATGGCCGCATGAGCAGATTGAATCTTGTCGCCGTCAAATTACGCACCGATTCCTATTTCTTCCTCTCCCGAGCCACGCTCGCGCCGAAGTTCTTTCCCAATCGAGCTCCGGGGGTCTTGGCACCATCACGCTCATAGCCAATGGCATACAGATCAAGCACACTCCTGATCATTTTCTGATATTGCGTATTGTTCTTCTTGGCCATTCGCTTGAAGAACTCGATGCTCATTTTGCTCAAGGATATGGTCACCTTGACGTTCTCGCCTTTGAGAATGAGATTCTCCGGGGGCGGAAGAAAATTGGGGATAATCCTCAGCTCTCCCATCGGCTCATCCGTGTACTTTATTCTCTTTTTCATAGAGCTTCTTGCCTTTCCGCCAGTAACCGGCGCCTATAATACGAATCGCATTTCTCCGAACTGTGAATCTGACCATCAATATGCCGCCAGGAATGCGACCTATGCAATACAATCTCGGTTCGAAAGAGCTATGCCCCGTATCCTCCGCGATCAAATGCTCAGGATCAAGGAACGCCTGCTGAGCCGATTCGAACGAGATGCCGTGCTTGAACTGATTCTCGATATTCTTCTTCTTGTCCCATTCAAAGCGAGCAGGCGTCATATACTCATTGTACTCATGTATTGCTAATATGCAATACTAAAATATGGCATTTTTTAAATATTCCTGATGCTCTCAAGAGCCCGCGCCGCCTCGAGCGCGCGTTTGATGAACGCATCGCGATCCGCCGCCGGCGAATGGTCCCCGGCATAGGCGCCCGCCTCGCACGAGCTCATGATCCCGCGCCCCGCATGAATCGCATCGGCGCGTGCGCCCCTCTCCTCGAGAATCTTCACCACGTCACCCGTCGTGAGGGTCGAGCCCGCAGCCGAGAACTTGTCGCCGAGATAGTCGCGCATCGCGCCGAGCACCGCTTCGCAGAGCGGGGAGCCCGAGACGCCCTGCTTCCCGACGGCGTCGAGGCGCTGTTTGAGTCGCCTGAAGGCGCTTCTCGCCGCGCGTCCCTCCGTATCCGCCTCGCGGCGCCGCCGCGCGACAGTCGTCGAGAGGAGCGCGACGTACGCGGCGAGCGGCAGGAAGAGCGCGGCGAGCCACGGCGGGCTTGCGAGCGCGGAGACGAGCCCGAACTGCTGCGACTCGAGCACCTCCGGGCCTTCGTAGTTGTACGCGATCCCTTCCTTCCACCCCTCGAGCGGGCTTCCCATCGAACCCGACGAGACTCCCTCCGCGTCGACCGCGGTCACGACCTTCGTCGAATGGACGACAATCGGGATCGGAGCGGTCGAGACGGTCTCGTAGCGCCCCTTCTTCGTGTCGAAATAGGAAAGCGTGATCGGCGGAATCTCCGTCACGCTCTCGTTTTTCGCGCGGATCGTCTGCGTGAAGACTTTCGATTTCCCCGCGACCTTGCCGTCGGCGCGCTCGTCGGGGATCTTGAAGTAGGTCGCGAGCTCCGCCTGGGCGGTGAGCGGCGGCAGATCGACGTTTCCCAGATAATCGGGTCCCGCGAGCGTGACCTTGAGCGTGATAGGGTCCCCGACGCTCACGTCGAGAGGTGAGGCGCTCGCCGATATCTTGTATTCGCCGACGAGCCCCGCGAAGTCCGCCGGCTTCCCGTCGCGGGGAAGCTCCTTCGCGGCGAGGACGAGAGCGTTCGACGGCACGACGTACTTCTTCAAAGCCCCGCGCTGCCCTCCGAAGAAGTTGTCGCCGAAGAAATCGTCGATCATGTCGCGGCCGCGGAGATTCCCGCTCACCGCCGCGCACTGGACGCTCATTTCGGGGATCGCGAGCGTGCCGGCGCGTTTCGGGAAGAGCGCCTTCCTGAAGCTGATCGTCGCGTAGTTCCGCCCGTCGAGCGTCCCCGTCCCCTTTTCCGCGATGACCTCCTGCCCCCCGACGGGGATGCGGTAGTAATGGTCTCGCTTCGACTGGTCGATCTTGACCTCGGGGGTCTCGATCGCGAAATCGGAGCTCCCGAGGACCGGCATGGAAAACGCGAACTCCCTGACGTCGCGGCCTATGTACCACGTCACGGTGAGGATCACGGGCTCGCCGACGTAGCAGCTCGAGCGCGAGAGGCTCATGCGCAGCTTGAAATCCTGCGTCTCGACCTGCGTGTCGACGCCTATCACAATCGCGTTCGCGTTGAAGGTCTGTCCCTTCACCGTGACGGGAACGGCGGGAATCGTGAGCCGCCCTTTGCGCTTCGGCGTGAGGTTGAACTGCATGATGTATCGCCGCTGAACGTCGCGCTCCATCTTGCCGCCGCTGAGGCGGATCGACTGGCTGCTGCTGTTCTGCCCGCCGAGGAACTGTGCGGAGAAATCGGGACCGAAGGCCGCGGCGTTGGGCGGGGTGGCGTTGTCGGCGCCATCCACAACGAGCTGGTAG
>JBFYZM010000140.1:0-3198 GCA_041309505.1 Candidatus Krumholzibacteriota bacterium | reverse complement strand
CCTACACGACGCTCTTCAGATCTGATTTTTCTATAAAATGATTAGCACTTTAAGAGAAGCTTACGAGATCGCGCTGAAGTACAACAAATATGTTAGCGCGATGACCATCCTCTCGAACCTGTCACTGGGGTATAGAACCGTGGCAGATTACGCATTATCGCTGAAGGTGCTTTCGCAAGCAGAGGACCTCGCGAAGCGAGAAGGCTTTCAAATATGGAATTCCGCATTCCTGAACAAACCCACGATGTTGTATGTGATGCTCGGCCAAGCCAAAGAGGCCGACTTCAAAGCCGCCGCTCTCCGATTGCACGAAAGGGCGACAAAGACCAAGAATCACATCGGCCTCGGCCACCACTCCATGGCCTTCGCCATATATCACATGAATAAGCTCCAGCCCGACGAGGCCCTGCTTCGTGCGAAAAAGGCACTTTCCTTCTTCAAGAAAGCCGCCGACAGGGACGACGTCGTATCGGCGCTCGCTCACATCGCCATTATCCAGCTCTCCCTGGGGAAACCGAGGCCGGCACGGACCAACCTCGAGCAGGCGGAGAAGATTTACGAGGCGATCCGCTGCGAGTATTTGAAGCCTCTTCTCATGCTCGCAAAGGCGACGCTCGCGAGGCTCGAACATGCGGACGACGCGAAAAAGATCCTCGCCGACGCGCTCAGAGTGAGCAAGAAGATGGGCACCCGCGAGACCACATGGCAGATCCAAAGGGAATTCGCCTTATACCACAAAGAACAGGACGAGCCGCACAAGGCTCTCGCCTATTACAAGGATGCGATCGAAACGATTAAGCAGATCACCGAGACGATAGACGAAGAAGAGCTCAGACTATCTTACCTTCAAGTGCCCTTCCGCAGGCGAGTCTTCGACGAGATCAAGCACCTCAAATAGCCGCGACCTCTCGCAGCCGCGCGCTCATTCGGCACAGAATACGTAGATCGCGAAAGAGGCCAGCCAGTGCTCCCCTTCGTACGTGCCCGCGGCGATGGCGGCGAGGGATCGGCGCATGTGCTCATCGGCGACGCGCCTCAGATGCCCGTATCCCTCCAGCTGCCCGGCGATGCCGTAGAGGCACCAGGCGCGGCTGAAGTTCAGACCATCGAGGTGGACAAGTTTCCCGTCGGTGCGATCGGCAACCTCGCCGGGGGCAATTGAGAACTCCCTGCCGGCGAGCTGCGGGAGAAATCCTTTCAGCCAATCGGCGAATTCTTCCCGGGGAAGGACGCGGCGCATGATGTCGGCCTCTTCGAGGCAAGGGGAGAGGAAGTCGAAGCCGCTCGGCTCCCAGCCCAGCGGGCAGCCTTTATCGGCCAGAAAAAAATCCTTCGCCCGCTTCTCGACGAGATCCTTGAGCTCGCGATTTCCGGTCGCACGCGCATAATCCCAGGCGAAGCAAAGACCGAACGCCGTGTTGCTGTGCTCGCCGACGCGGATGGGATAGAGAAGCTTCGGCAGGAATTCCATGTACCGCTGCACGATCAGGTCGGTTAGCGGCCGCAGGTTGTTCTCCAGCTCCCGGGCCATAGGATCGTCGAAGGCGTGGAGCTCCTCGGCGAGCTTCAGCAGCCAGGCCCAGCCGTAGGTCCGCTCGAACGACTTCTCTTCGGTTCTCTGAAAATAGCTCACCTCGCCCCTGATATTCCCGGCGCTGAGATTTTCGGCGAGCCTGCAGCGGATCAGGTCACGGTCCTTGAGCCCGGGAAACGTCTTCAGCAATTTGACGAGCATCCAGTGCCCGTGCACCGATGAATGCCAGTCGAAACAGCCGTAGAAGGCCGGGTGCAGCGTCTGCGGCAACCCCATATCGGTCATAAGGGCGAGGGTCTCCCCCGGCTTGTTGGGAAACTCTCGCTGCAGGCATTTCAGGGGAAGCTGTGCGAGACGGTCAGCGTCTTCGAGCGTGAGGGCGATTCCGGGCTCGCCCCTCGCGCCGCCGCAAGAACCAATCAAGACGGAAGCCGCAAGAGCGATAGAGAATAAGACCCGCTTCATAATGCCCGGCGCCTCTCAGGTTATCGGCGGCCCCTTGAGGACGACGATATCGTCGATCCAGACCGTCCCTTGCCCCTCGATCACGAGATTGAGCTTCACGTTGTCGGGATTCTGCCCTTTCTCGAGAATGAACATGATCTCCATCGTCATCCAGTTCGTCGTGCCGGTTATGGTGCGGTCGAGACCGCGCGAGAAATACTCCCCGCCATCCTTGAAATGGACCCACATCTCGAGGTACGCCTTCCCCGAGAGCTTCTGCGTGCGGAGCATGGCGCGATAGACGACCTTCGCGTTCTCGACGTCGACGTCGCCGATCTCGAAAAGATTAACGGTCGTGGGGCCCGGGGCCGTGATCTTGAGGGACGCCGTGCCGTCGCTCGAAACGGTGCTGTCCACCTCGACGTTCGACACGGCGAGAACGCCATCGAGGGAGTTGAGCTCATGGCGCGCAAGCTCCGAGACGATCTTCGGCGGCCGGGAGCAAGAGCCTATGATGCACGCCGCGATGACGCACATAAGCGCCGCAGAGAGAGCATATCGTTTCATTTTTCTCGAATCCTCCCTTGAAAGGACACAACTGCCAAGAGCACTACCATATCTCTCTTCTCCGCGCACATAAAAAAAGAACCATCCTCACTACGGTACGGTTGCGCGATGGGGGGACAAGGAGCAGACCGCAGATCTGAATGGTTCTTTTATTTTGGCTGATGGAACGACTCTCTGCCCTATGCAATAACATACTTCGTGCCATCTCTCTTTCTGCTCGAGATTCCGCAGAAGATTTCTTGGGCCCGCCAATGCGCCTAATTACACACAGTTATCCGAGCGGCTTTCGCCGCCGCGATAAACGCTTTCCACGGCGCCGGCAGGAGTGCGCAGGCGATCGTTCACGAAGTGTTCAAAGTGTCTACGGTGGTTACATTCTGAAGCGGTTGCGGTTGTTGACGGAGTCGAGGAGCCCGGAGCGCCGGAGCTCCTTGTAGATCGTGCCGCGAGAGACGCCGAGCCATCGGGCCGCCGCTGCCTTGTTGCCGCCGCACAGATCGAGCGCTTTCCTGAGCCGCTGCGACGAATCTCCCTGCGCGACCGCGCCAGGCCGCGCCCCCGCGTCCGGCCGCGCCGCCGCGATCTCGGATGCGCCTCCGCGCGCCTTGATGCGCTCCGGCAGCATCTCGAGCGTGACGACGCCGCCGTTCGAC
>JBFYZM010000139.1:0-3356 GCA_041309505.1 Candidatus Krumholzibacteriota bacterium | reverse complement strand
GGCTATCGGAGGAGGATCATCTTCCGGGCTTCCTTGAAGCCGCCGGACCTCACCTGCGCGAAATAGATACCGGTCGCGACGCTCTCGCCGCGCTCGTTTCGCCCGTCCCAACGCACCTCGTGCCTTCCGCCCTCGAGCATCCCGCTCACGAGGGTCTTCACGAGGGCGCCGTTCACGTCGTAGACCGCGAGAAACACGCTGTGTCGAATACCCAATCCTCCCGGCACCGTGATCGGAATCACGGTCGACGGATTGAAGGGATTGGGATGATTCTGGTACAGGCGAACGTTCTGCACCGGCACCATTATCTCCTCGGTGGTCATCGAGAGATCGCTTTTCCCCTCCGCCTCGAGCCGGTACCGGTATACGAGCCCCGCTTCGGCGGTTCTGTCGACGTAGTTTATAACGCTCGTCTGTCCCGCGCGCAGGCCGGAGGCGAGGATTTCGAAGGTCCCGCCGCGCGTCTCGCGGTACAGGTTCCATGAAGGAACGTCCGGGTATACCGACCAGTTGAGCTCGATCAAGTCCTCGAGCAGCCGGTAGACGCACGTGATCTGCTCGACGGCCGTCGCCGGAATGAATTCCTTCCAGCCCGAGTTGTATATGTTCCCGTGGAAGCCGTTCCATTGCATGCAGCCGTTATAGTATGCGCCTGCGAGATCCCACACGTACACGTTGGCGTCCCAGCAGGTGGCCGCGAGCTCGAGGTCGCCGTTGTAATCCACGTCGTGCACCATCGGTGTGCCGCGAATGAAGCTGCCGAGCTGTATCGGGAAGCCGGCGATGGGCGCGCCGTTCTGTTTCCAGGCGTTGAGACGGCCCGCTTCGCAGGCGAGGAGTATGTCGAGGCTTCCGTCGCCGTCGATATCGGCAACGATAGGAGACGATTCGCTCGTGCCCGTCGCCGCGTACGGCTGCGGCCATCCGGAATAGGCGACGCCGTTGTGCCGCACAATGTAGCAGTTCTTGTCGAGACCCGCGATTACGATCTCGAGCTTGCCGTCGCCGTCGAGATCCGCGAGCGCCGGAGACGGACAGATCGTTCCGGTGTTGCTGGAGATCCACACCGGCCAGCCCGTCATCCAGGTCGCGTTGTGATTCAATCCGTACACGCGCCCGTTGCTGCTCTGAACGACGAGCTCGAGATGACCGTCGCCGTCGATGTCCCCTACCGCGGGGCTCGCCGTGATATTGGCGCCGCTATCGACGACCTTCAGCGGCCAGCCGGGCACCCTGCTTCCGTTGCCGTTGAGGCAGTAGATGCTGTCCGAGGGAGAGCACACGATGAGCTCCTCGACGCCGTCCTCGTCCATATCGGCCATCGCCGGCGTGGATATGTGCCACGTCCCCGGATTCTTCGTCACGAAGAAGACGCCGTCGGTCGCGGGATTGGCGTCTCCGTCGCGAACCTCCGTTCCGCAGTGGTGCCACGCGTATACTCTGCCCGCGACGTCGTACGCGAAGATCTCGAGATCTCCGTCCCCGTCGATATCGCCGACGACGGGGCTCGCCCAGCACAGGGAGGTCGTCGTTTTCGGCCACCCCGGGAGCGACGCGCCGCTCTTGTCGAATACAAATATCTGCTTCGTGTTCCATGAAGCCCCGACTATCTCGAGACCCGGCACGCCATCGAGGTTCGCGAGGGCGACGGTCGCCGTGAAGTTGCTCCCGAGGGTATTGAAGACGCCCCAGGTGAGCGGCTGGCCGTCTCCGTCCCGCACTTCGATGCCGTCACCGTGCCATGCATACACGTAATCCGATCCCGCGACGATCTCCGGCCGCGAATCTCCGTCGATGTCGCCGATCTTGACGCTGCTCGCCGTCTCCTTGCCCATCTTGTTCGGCCATCCCGCGAGCTGGGGCGGACTCGTCGTGGCCGTCTGCTCGGCGCTCGGCGCTCCTTCGTTGCCGCACGAGTCGACGAGCGTGATCTTGTAATAATACCGCGTGCTCGCTTCGAGACCCGTATCGCGATAGAGCGTGAACCGGATGAGATCGCTGTTCGCGAGCGTGTAGGGCCCTCCCTGCGCGAGCGAGTGATATACCTGGTACCGATACGCTTCGAGCGAGTCGGGCCGACGCCACGTCGCGTGTATCTCGTTCGGGCCATAGCTCGAATTGAGAACGACTGCCTTGGGCGCGCCGGGCTCGCGAAGCTCCATCCGCCTGGAGAACATCCTCCCGAACCGGTCCACCGCTTCGAAGGTGAAGTAGTTGATCTGGCCGGGGTTCACCTCCGAGAGCACGAACCCC
The DNA here is from genome assembly GCA_041309505.1 of Candidatus Krumholzibacteriota bacterium. Classification (GTDB taxonomy): domain Bacteria; phylum Krumholzibacteriota; class Krumholzibacteriia; order Krumholzibacteriales; family Krumholzibacteriaceae; genus SSS58A. The sequence goes on along the minus strand of JBFYZM010000139.1, from coordinate 1,103 downwards.
TGTCCGTCCGCGACGTCGAGAAGCGCGATGTCGGCGTAGTTCGACGTGCTGTCGACGACGGTGATGTCGCCGTCGAGGGAGCGGATCTTCCCGGCGAGGGCTTGCGCGACGCCCGAGCCGAAGTTCTTCAGCGAGATCTTGAGAAGAAAATTCTCCCCCTCCTCGATGATCCCGTCGTTGTCGCCGTAGGGAAGCGTATCGCTGAGCGAATTCACGTAGAGCTCGATCGCGGGCGCATGAACCGCGAGAGCGAACTTCTCCGACCAGAATCTACCCGTCGAGTCGCGCACGTCGATCGTGAATTCGATCGCGTGCATGTCGGGCACCGAAGCGTCGACGCTGAATCGCATGGGATCGATGCCGTACGCCTTCGCGCCCGCCGCGATGTCCGGGTAGATCGACGTGCTGTCGATCACCGTCACGTCGGGATCGGCCGAACGGACGATCGCATAGAGCTTCGCTGCACCCGTCTGGCCGGTGTTCTTGAGCTCGATCTGGAGATTGGCGGTCTCTCCCGCGTCGAGCACCGCGTCGTTGTTGCCGACGATGTAATCCTCGATCCTCGTCTTGTTCACCCTCACGTACGCGGGAGCCTGCTGCACGACCATGATCGAATCGCGATAGGTGCCGTGATCGAGCCCCGTCACCGTGACGTAGATCGGCCCCGCGCTCTTGCAGAGAAACGCGGGGAAGGTGATTGTTCCGGACGGACCCGTCGCCGCGTACGTGTAGTCGTCCCCCTTCTTGTAGAGACAAACCATGGCGGAATCGGCCGGCGAACCCCCGCTCGTCACCCCGATCTGGATCGAATTCGATCCGAACGCGGCGGTTCCCGGCTTCGTCACCGCGTACATCTTCACGCTCCCCTGAAATATGCAGAGCTCAGGGTCGCCGAGGTAATTGTAGATGAAATGCGTCCACCGATCCGCCGTCTCCCCGTAGGCGCTCCCCGTGAACGGCTCGCGCGACAGTGTCTGGAGCTTGCCGAGCTGAACGACGCCCTGCGTGAAGAGGAGGCGGTAGTATTCGTCCAGATACGGGCGCGAGGCGCTCGGGAACGCCGATCTGCTCGATCCGGTGACGGCGAACGCGCCGCCGTCCGG